>CALBVA010000320.1 GCA_937969125.1 uncultured Verrucomicrobiales bacterium
TCTACGAGTCTGCTTTCACTTCTTCAACCAGTTTGGAAAAGCGCTCTATGTGTCTTGTTAGCCCGGTTTCTTCGTCAATATCGACAATGACACCACACATGCGCACCGGACCGGCCGCGACTGGAAAGCGAGTTGGCAATGCATTACGGAAGCGCCAGACGACGGAGTCGATCTCGCGACCAAGGACCGATTGGTCAGGACCGCACATCCCGGCATCACTCAGGTAGGCAGTCCCTCCGGGAAAGATCTGTTCATCAGCGGTCTGCACGTGAGTGTGGGTGCCCACAACCAGAGAAACCTGACCATCGAGAGCGCGTCCCATGCCGATTTTTTCACTGGTGGCTTCGGCATGAAAGTCGAGAACGATCATCATCACGCCCTCTTCGCGAAGGCGAGCCACCTCCTGATCAACACAAGTAAAGGGATTCTCCAGAGGTGGATTCATAAAGGTGCGACCCATGGCATTGATTACGGCGATTTTCCCTTTCTCGGTCTCAAGCACCACAGAGCCCTTGCCGGGAGCGGAATCGGGAAAATTGATAGGACGCAGGAGGCGCGGCTCAGTCTCGAAGTAATCCAGGATTTCCTTCTGGTCCCAGACGTGATCACCCGTAGTGACGACGGCAGCACCAGCACGGAGGAGATCTATGCTGATCTTTGGGGTGATGCCACGGCCTCCGGCGGAATTCTCGCCATTCACAATGATGAAGTCGATCTGGTGGTCCTTTTTGATCTGAGCGAGTCCCTCAATGACCGCCTTCCGGCCAGGCGAGCCGACCACATCTCCTAGAAATAACACTCTTAACATGACGACAGAAATTTTTGACGTTGCGATGATCCAGCAACGCTGCATCAGTGAACCATGGATCGGGGAAAAGCAATCAAGTCGTTCCACTGGCTGCCTCTGAGCTTGGGGTTGGCAGCAGCGCTGATCATTGGTCTTTTGATTTTTCGGAGCGGACGGCCGGAGCAAACTCGGGAATCCCCTCCCCCTCCGGCAGCTCCGAAGCTTTCCATGGTCGATATCATTGCCAAGCCCGACTGGAACGAGCTTGAAAAGTTTCAAGACACCATCAGCCGAGAAACTTTTCTGCACCGCCTCTCCACGATCTACACCCGCTCTGACCACTGGAGAAAATGGATCGAAATTTCAAAAACTCATGCGAAAATCGGGAACTTCACCCTCCGCTTTTCCACCATCGATCAGGAGGCCCCGGGGGCGATTTGGAATTGGAATCGTGGGCGTTCGCTGAATGGACTGAAGATCGCGATCGACCCCGGACACATCGGCGGGAAGTATGCCGAAATCGAAGAGCGGAAACTGAAATACGGAGAATCCCGTACTATCGAAGAGGGCACAATAACCCTTGCCACCGCGAAGCTTCTGAAAACGAAATTGGAAGGATACGGAGCAGAGGTCTCGCTCGTCCGGAACACCTTGGAACCGGTCACCAATTTCAGAGCGGACCAGTTTCACAACCCGAAGATTTTTTACCGCACCGCCGAGATCCATGCACGGGCGAAATTGATCAATGAAACTCTGCAGCCGGACCTCGTTCTCTGCCTTCATTACAATGCCTCTGGCTCCCCGATTCCGGTTCCGGGACAGCACTTCCACATTCTCCTAAATGGCACCTATCATGAGAGCGAACTCGCCCATGAGGAAGAACTCTTCGCGATGCTCCAGCGTCTCCTGGCCAACGTTATTGAGGAGGAAGTTCCGATGGCGACAGCAATCGCGGAAGCCTTTGTAGAGGCCACCGGTCTCCCCGCATATCAATACCGGCCCAATCATCCCTACTCGCAAAATATCGATGGAAGCCCCTACCTCTGGGCACGCAACCTCTTGGCCAATCGCCTCTATCAGTGCCCTGTCATTTTCCTGGAGCCCTACGTCATGAATAGCACAGAATTCGTGGCCCGCCATGACGCCGATCCGGAGGCAATCTACGAGGAATATGCGAGCGCGGTTGCCGAGGGATTGGTCCGCTATTACTCTGCGAAATAATGACCCATCTTCTCATCGCCGGTGCAGGGTTTCTGGGCCAGGAAATTGCCCGGCTCGCTGCGCCCACTTACCGCGTCACCACCCTCACAAAGTCCGGTGGCGATAGCCACCTGGCCTGCGATCTTTCTTCGGAAGCAGCAATCCAAGAATTGGCAGGACGCATTGATCCGCCAGAGCTCATTATCCACTGCGCGAGCTCCGGACGCGGCGGGCCGGAGGCTTACCAGGGAGTCTTTGTCAATGGCACCCGCTTCCTGAAAAATGCCTTTCCAGAGGCTCACCTCGTCTTCACTTCCAGCACCTCGGTCTATCACCAGACGGAGGGAGAGAAAGTGGATGAAACCAGTGAGACCTCACCTGATCGCGAAACCAGCCGCTTACTCCTGCTAGCCGAAAAACAGGTCGATGCCGCCGCGCGACTCGGTGGGCTCTACGGACCGGGACGGAGCGTGATCTACCGGAAGTTTCTCGAAGACTCGGCGGTGATCGAGGAGGACGGCCGCCGTATCCTAAATCAGATCAACGTCCGCGATGCCGCCCGGGCCTGTCTCTTCCTCGCGGAGGGACGTCATTACGGCATTTACAACGTCACCGATGACCATCCGATGAGCCAGCTGGAGACCTATCGGGGAATGGCAGAGCGACTTGGCAAACCCCTGCCACCCGTGGGTGAACGCAATCTCTCCCGCAAGCGCGCCTGGACTCATAAGTCCGTTCAAAACACAAAAATCCGCGAGCTCGGCTGGGCTCCGGAATTCCCGTCATTTCTGGACGCGCTCGACACCCTCGGCTCACCTTCCTAGGATCGTCCGTCAATGAGATCTGCCCTCCTTCTAATCGCCGTCTGTGCAGGCTATGCCCTGCTGCGCGGCTTTCCGGAAGGCTGGTCCATCGTGCTGCGAATCTGCCTCGCGGTGACCTTCCTGGTGGCGGCTTTCATGATTTGGGGCACCGCCGAAAAATCCCCTTCCGTCCATGCCGAAGCTTCACGCAAGCCCGGTCTCATTGATGTCCTGACCGGCGGCATCGCCATCCTACTGGTGGAGCTTTTCTTCCTCCTCTTCTTTGCCATCGCTCCCGAACAGGGAGAGAAAATCGCCATTGGGCTGGATCGCTCACTCCACCCGGAGACCTACGGCCCGGGCGATGAAGCAGAAGAATCGGAACCCGACTTTTCCACTAGCAGCTCCACCGGATTCGGCTCGAATCTCGTCACCGGGGGGAAGTGGCTCTGGCAGGGTAATGGAGCCCGTCCACTCAGAAAAAACGGCAGCGTCCGCCCCTCTAACAAACCCGAGGTCTATCTTTTCCCGCCGAATCGCGCGACCAGCAAAAGCCTCCTGCGCATCCCCCGCTTCCTCCGTAGCTTCACCCTCGCGACCTACCGTGGAGACAACTGGTTACCGATACCATTCCCCCCTAAAACACATAACCCGCAGGTCGGCCAAGACCTCATCAACTTTGCCCCGCCTGCGCCGGACATCCTGCGCTACGAGGTCTCCCATCTCCCCGCCGGAGTGGGTCAAAGTCTTGCCATCTCCATCCCCGGACTCTCTTTCATCGCGCAACCCTCCCTACGCGAAATCGCACCGGATACCTTCCGCCTCCCGCCTCTGCCCGCCGGTCAATCCACCCATCGTTATGCCGTCGGATCGAATTTTGTCGATTTCGATCTCCTCCCCGCTCCACTCGATCCCGGCCTCCCTCCGTCGCCGGAATACCTCTCCCTCCCAGAGGACGCGGTTCTCGCTGCTCGCATTCGCGAACTCGCCGCTGAATTTGGCCCACCGTCAATTGCCTCCCTCATCCGGCTGCGGACCTACTTCAAAGAGGAATTCTCGTATTCCCTGGAGATCGAAGCCTCCGAGGACGCGGATCCTCTCGCCCACTTCCTCTTCAAAAGCCGCACCGGCTACTGCACCCATTTCGCCAGCGCCACCACCCTCTTAACCCGGGCGATGGGCATCCCCTCACGCATCGCTTACGGCTGGTCTGGCGGACGATATTTTGAGGGACCAAATCTCTTCGTCTTCCGCGCCCGCGAGGCCCACGCCTGGACGGAGATTTACCTTCGCGAGCATGGCTGGGTCGTCTTTGAAACGACCCCCGCCGGGCGTGATGAAGCCGTCGCCTCCATCGCTCCGCCCACCGAGGCTCCCCCGATTGACGCCCCCCTCACGGAGACTCCGCCAGAGCCCCTTTCTCCGCTTTCACAACTCCAACGCACCGCCACCATCGGAGGAATCATTGGCCTCGCCGCCTTCCTTCTCTCCCTTTTCTGCCGACGGCCAAAGACCACCGCCGGTGCCGAATCAGATGGCAGCCGCATCCTGCCTGATCCGCCGAACTACCTCTCAGCCTTCCGCCGCGCCTGCACCCTCCATGGTCATCCCATGCCACCCGGGCGGACCCTGCGAGCGCATTTGGAATCATTCCCCGCTCCGGCCTTCACCACCGATATCTTGAACTATCACTATGCCGTCCACTACGGTAAAGCGACACGGGACAAGAGCCGGGAAAAGAGCCTGACTCAGCAGCTCAAAAGCTGGGAGAAAGAGGCGACCACCACGCAGTAGTCTTTCGCTTGCCTGCCCCCGAGCGTCTGACAAACTCTCGCCATGCTACTTCGCGACCTTCTCGCCTCCCTGATCGCACTCGCGCTCGTCAGCTGCAGTGCCGGCCAGGCACCCGTGCAGCCCGCCGAGCAATCGCCACCACAGGATACCACTCCCGTCCTGGTAAAGCCGAATGTCATCAAACCCGCCCTCCCCTCCGTCACCACCCCGCAACTGAGAGCCGAAAGTGCGGTGGTCATCGATGCCGTGACCGGTCGCATCCTTTTCCAAAAAAATGCCCGCACCCGCCGCGCCGTTGCCAGCACGCAAAAGCTCCTCACCGCCCTGGTCGTCTCGAAGGCCGGATCCCTCAACGATCAAGTCACCATTCAGAACACCGATACCAAGGTCGAACCTTCCAAGCTCTACATTAAGGCCGGCGAAACATACACCCGCCGCGCTCTCGTCAAAGGTCTCCTTGTCAAAAGCGGCAATGACCTCGCCAAAGCACTCGCCCGCGATGTCGCCGGATCCCAGGCCGAGTTCGCCAAGCTCATGAATCTCACCGCACGCTCGCTCGGGATGAATGACTCCCATTTCAAAAATGCCCACGGCCTCACCGAGGAGGGACAATTCTCCACCGCTCTCGATATCGCCGTCCTCGCCCGCCACGTTTACCAAAATGCTTTCTTTCGTGAGTGCATGGCGACCAAGGAATACACTTGGACCTATCCCGATGGCCGCACGAAGCAGCTCACCAACACCAATAAAGTCCTCACCCGCCTCCCTTACTGCACTGGCATGAAAACCGGCACCACACGGGCCTCCGGCCGCTGCCTCGTCTCATCCGGAGTTTTTAACGGACGCAACGTCATCGCCGTCGCCCTCGGATCGAATGCTGCCGAGATCTGGAATGACTCCGAGAAAATGCTCCGCTGGGCACTTGAGTGATTATTCTTCTGGCTTCATCACGCGATTCAGCACTCTCCATTACGATTCCGCAGATCGTGAGTAAACCAAGCACCGAACTCTCAGATCTCGAAACCGCGGGACAATTGCGGAGCCTCCGTAAGCTGGCCCCGGTCTCATCAAAACCCGGCTCCATGCGAATCGACTGGGAAGGCCGTGAGTTGATCAATTTCTCCTCCAATGATTACCTTGGCCTGTCCCGGCACCCCGCTTTGATCGAGGCCGCAATCCGCGCCACCGAAAAATACGGCACCAGCTCCACCGCTTCACGGCTCGTCTGCGGATCGCTCGATCTCTTCCACGAACTGGAAAAAACCATCGCCCGGAAAAAGAAGACCGAAGCCGCCCTCACCTTCGCCAATGGCTACGCCACCGCGATGGGCACCATTCCCGCGTTGGTTGGAAAGGACGATACCATCATCCTCGATAAACTCGCGCACGCCTGCCTCATCGATGCCGCTCGCCTCTCCGGCGCGACCCTCCGCGTCTTCCCGCACAATGACCTCCGTAAATTGGAAAAGCTCCTGAACTCTAGGAAAGGTCGTACTTTGATCATCACCGAGTCTGTCTTCTCCATGGATGGCGACCTCTGCCCCTTGGCGGAGATCATTGAGCTGAAGGAAAAGCATGACGCCCTCCTCCTCCTCGATGAAGCCCACGCCGTCGGCATACTGGGAGAAAAGGGACAAGGCCTGGCCGAAGAACTGGGACTCCAAGAGCGGATCGATTTCCAAATGGGAACGCTGGGAAAGGCCCTGGGCTCGGCCGGCGGATACCTCGCCGCGAAACGCGAGTGGATCGATCTCCTCATCAATAAAGCCCGTTCCTTCATCTACTCCACCGCCCCGCCACCTGCGCAGGCCGCCGCTTCGCTGGCTGCCTTTCAGCTTCTGGAGACCGGGGAAGGCACCGATCTCCGCAGGAAGCTCCACGCCCATTGCCGGACCTTCGATTCACCCACCCCAATCATCCCCGTTATCATCGGTGAAAATGACGCCGCCCTCACCGCTTCGCAGGCACTTTTGGAAAGCGGCTTCCTTGTACCCGCCATCCGCTACCCCACCGTGCCGCGAGGCACCGCCCGCCTTCGCCTCACTCTCAGCGCTGCTCACTCCGAAGAACAAATCGCAACGATCAGAGAGGTGATTGCCGACCTGTCCTCCGGGAAATAATCCCGCCCTTGCAGCCCGCGCTCCTTCCGGTCAATCTCACCGCATGTCCACTTTCGCAGGAAAACGTGTCGTCATCACCGGAGCCGGACGCGGCATCGGCCTCGCCATCGCCAAAGCCTTCGCCGCAGAAGGAGCCAAGGTCGCCGTCATCAGCCGGAACGAAACCAGCTGCGGTGCCGCCGCCAAGGCCATCAATGCCGACCATCCCGACTCCGCCCGCTTCTACGGCCTCGATGTCGCGGACTTCGATTCCGTTCAGGAATGCGGCAAGCAGATCGTAGAAGAGTTCGGCGGAGTCGATGTCCTGGTCAATAACGCCGGCGTCACCCGTGACGGCCTCCTCATGCGCATGAAGTCCGAGGACTGGGACACCGTGCTCGATACCAATCTCAAGGGCGCCTTCAACCTCATCAAGGCCCTCCAACGCCCGCTCATGAAGGGCACCGATCCACGTATCATCAATATTTCCTCCGTCATCGGCCTCATTGGTAATGCCGGGCAAGCGAACTACGCCGCCTCAAAAGCTGGACTCATCGGCCTCACCAAGTCCGTGGCCCGCGAACTCGCCAGCCGGAAGGTCACCTGCAATGCCATCGCCCCCGGATTCATCACCACCGACATGACTGATGAACTTTCCGATGACCTGAAAGCAGGGATCATTGCCAAGGTCCCCCTCGCCGACTTTGGCCAGGTAGAGGACATCGCCCAAGCTGTTCTCTACCTCGCCAGCCCCTCCGCCCGCTACATCACCGGCCAGGTCCTCGCCGTGGACGGTGGAATGACGATGTAGTCCCTCCTTCAGAGGGCTTTGTTGATAAGGAAAGCACCGAGTCACAGAACTCGGAAAGGCTCAAAGGCTGATGTTGAAAAAATCCGAGCCCCCTCGAATTTTCAGAATTGAGAAGAAGGTAGGCTTCGTTAAGATGCAGCGTGGCTAAAACTTACCTCGACGACGATTTTCTCCTGCAATCCGAGACTGCTAAGAACCTTTTTCATGGAGCAGCGAAGGAGCAGCAGATCATAGATTACCACACTCATCTTCCACCGGATGAGGTGGCGAATGACAAGCGCTGGGAGAATATCACCGAGCTCTGGCTGGGACACGATCACTACAAATGGCGCGCGATGCGGGCCAACGGGATCCCGGAGACCCATATCACGGGAGATGCCTCTCCGCGCGATAAATTCCAGGCCTATGCCGAAACCATCCCGAACACACTTCGTAATCCCCTCTATGACTGGACCCATCTGGAGCTGCGCCGCTGCTTCGGCATCGAGACTCTCCTGAGCCGCGAGACCGCTGATGAGATCTGGGAACGGTGTAATGAGCGCCTGGGTGAGGCGGATTTCTCCGCACAGGGACTGCTCCGGAAGTTCCGCGTCGATGCGGTGGGCACCACGGATGACCCTACTGACAACCTTTATCATCACGACGCGGCGAACGGGTCGGATTGCCCCACAAAAATCTACCCCACCTTCCGTCCGGATAAGGCCTTCTTCGTGGATCGCCCGGAACTGCTGAAAAACTGGCTGTCCGGATTTGAGGGCGAGATTGCCACCTTCGAGGATCTTCTGACGGCCCTGCGCTCGCGCTTTGACTTCTTCCACGAAAAGGGATGCCGCATGACCGATCACGGGATGCGCTATGCGCTGTCCAATCCCTGCCACGGCTCAGAGGCGGACCGCATTTTCACGAATGCGCTGGAAGGCATAGCCGCGAGCCCGGAGGAGACCGATTCCTTCGGCGCGCTCATCATGTATCACGTGGGCCAGTGGGTCGCGGAAAAGGATTGGACGATGCAGCTCCACCTCGGGCCAAAACGGAATCCTAACTCCCGTATGTTCGCCCAGCTGGGACCGGATTCCGGCTTCGATACCATCGGCGACTGGCCACAGGGTGAGGCCGTGCTGAGCTTCCTGGATTCACTTAGCGAGATCAACAAGCTCCCGAAAACGATCATCTATAATCTCAATCCACGGGACAATGCGGTCCTCGCCTGTGCCTGCGGATCCTTCCAGGAAGCACCCCATCGCGGGAAGGTCCAGTTCGGCTCCGGATGGTGGTTCAATGACACCCTGCAAGGGATGGAGGACCAGATCAATACCCTCTCATCAATCGGACTGCTTTCCCACTTCGTCGGGATGCTGACGGACTCACGCTCCTTCCTGAGCTTCCCGCGTCACGAATACTTCCGCAGATTGCTCTGTAATATCGTGGGCCAAGATGTCGAGGACGGGAAGCTGCCGAATGACGAGCGAATGATCAGCGGAATGATCTCCAATATCTGCTACCACAATGCTGTGAGCTACTTTGGGATGCCGCACCACTCGGCGAATTTACTGGCTTAGTCTTCTAGCGGAGTTCCGCAATGGCATGGCGCTTGAAAAGCGCCGCCACGGCGGGACTTTCTAGCGTGAGCCCGGACGACCGGAGCGACCAAATTTGCGCTTCTTCTTTTTCCGGGTCGTCTTGGCCTTAGCTTCGGTGCGGGCGAGGCCGCCTTTCGAGGTATTACCTGTGGGAGTAATCACGGTGCCGCGTGCTGGGAGGATTCCAGTGGTCTTCGGGAAAGCATCATAGACTTCGCCGGCATTCACCGAGCGACCATTGTAGTCCTGGCTATAGCGATCGAGATCACGAGTGGTTTTCACGATCTTCGGTTGGATCATGACAATGAGTTCCGCCTCATTGTTAGTGTTTTCGGTATTACCAAAGATGGGACCAATGCCGGGAATCCGGCGAAGGATCGGAATGCCATTCCTCACCTTACGGTTGGTTTCCGTGACGACTCCTCCGAGAATCACGGCGGAACCATCGTCCACCGTGACAGAGGTGCTGAGCTGCTCAGTGTTAATGTCGGGGACGATAAGCTCACCCACTTGGCGATTGTTTCCGATGGAATCGCGGACGAGCGAGATCTCCATGGTCACCTTGTCATCGGAATTGATGAGCGGCTGGATGAGAAGCTCCAGGGTGACATCACGGTATTCCACATTGGTGCTCTGACCGGTAGTGCCGGAGTTAAAGGTGCTGGAGGGAATGGCAATCCGCTGACCGGAGGACAGCTCGGCGACCCGATTATTCCTCGTGGTGAGGACAGTACGTTCGAGCGTCTTAAATTTGGTCTGCGTCTCGAGAGCATTCACGAAGAGGCCGAAGTCATCTCCGAGCATTCCGTAGATGGAAACTCCCTGTCCAGCCGCTCCATTAGCAGCGAGAACGGCAGCAAGATCAGTCAGGGTGCTGGGATCGACCACCGAGGGAAGGTTGAAGGAAGCGCGACCAGCGGCCGCGAAACGGCTGCCAGCATTCGAGAGAGCCTGGGCCAGCTCAACGCCGAAGTTCAAGCCATCCCCGAGTCCGTAACTTCCGACCACGGCGGTGAGAGCAACTTGCTGGGACTCATTGTCGAGATCCCGAATGAGATCGCGAACGATTTCGATGTGATGAGGAGGTCCGTTGACGATGATGGTATTAGCAACATTATCTCCGACAAGAAGAGTGCGTCCGACGAGAAGAGACTCCGGAGCAGTCGGAATGTCCTGCTCCTGAATTCGGGCACGGTTTCCTCCTCCTCCTCCTCCTCCTCCTCCTCCTCCGCCTCCGCCCTGCTGACCGGTGCTTTGGTTGTTATTCCGGTTACTCTGCTGGGCGCGATTGTTGTTATTCTGGTTCCCCGGACCACCACGGCCGCCGGCTCCTCCGCCTCCGCCACTGGACTCACCCAAGGTCACGTCGATGGCGTTCTGGGCGATAGGCAGGAAGTCCGCGATGCGGAGATAGCGCAAACGAAAGGTGTGACGGTTCTTCCCGCTGCTGGGCTTGTCAAAGCTGCGAATGAGAGCCTCAGCTCCCACGATATCAGAAGGTCGTCCGACGAGAAGAATACGGCTGGTGCGTCGCACTCCGATGATCTTTAGCGGGATCTCCACTCCGGCTCCCCCACCGCCTGCAGTGGGAGTCGCCCTATTAGCCCGGGTGCCGGGTGCGGGCGGGGTGTTTCGAGTATTCCGCGTGGTACGGGCTGCGCCACGGGTGCTGGATTGCTCGTTGTAGACCTCGTTCATACGCTCGGCGATTTCATCGACATCGCCGTAAGTGATATCGACCCATTTCTCGCCAATGGATGAAGCGACATCGATATCATCCTTCATCTTCAACATGGCACGGATGAGGGAGGCATTTTCCGTAATGATGAGCGAGGAAGCATTGGGAACCGCAGTTACGGTGCCAGAGGCGCTGGCAGGGCCAAAGACATCCTGAAAAATCTGGGCCGCGTCTTCCGGCTTGAGATAAAGAAACCTCATGTTGTAGGTCACAAGGACATCCTCCGGAGGCAACAGTCCGGGATCATTATCGATGTATTCCTTCGGGAACTTGTTCGGGTCGGTGATGGGACCGGAGACAATCATGCGGACGATGTCCGGCTCATCCGGGATGGGGACGAGAGCGAGCCCCTCTCCAAGAAGAGTCATCTGGAGATACTTGGCAGCCTGATAATTAGTCAATGGCCCCTTCATCACGAAATACACCTCAGCCACGGCAACCTGGGAATTCAGGATGACGCGGGTTCCGCTAACTTTCTCATAGAGCTGGGCGGCATCGACGCCGGTCATGTTCGGCTGGGCTACTCCTTCTGGGCCAAAGGCGATGGCGGCGGCATCGACCCTCTTGCTCATCGGCGGCACGAGGCGGCGGGCCTCTCCGGCAGGACGGATGCTGGGGACCGGGGAAGGCAGATTCGGAGCGGGCGGAAGTTCACCGGGTTCAGGTGGCTGCTGAGCCATTGCCCCAACGGTGAGTCCGAGAAGAAGGGTGAGGGAGAATTTCATGTGAGAAGACGAAAAGTCGATATGATGGGAAAAAGGGAGATACTGGAGCGATTACTTTTTAGAAGGACGCGGGACGCGACGGGTCGGCGTAGCCTTTCTAGTGGTTTTCTTGCTGGTCACGCCTCTGGTGCGGGCTCCGGGAGTGGGAGGTCTGCCAGTGCGGGAACCGGGCGCGGGCGGGGTGTTGGTTCTGCGATTATTTCGCGTGGTGCCATTGGTTCGGATCCCGGGAATTGGTGGCCGCTTCCGCGTGTTGCGATTGTTATTCTTGGTGTTTACTTGAGCTTTGACCTTCCCCTTACCAGCCGGCCCTCCGACCGAACGGAGAACGAGGAATTGAGGATCAAATACGACCCAGCCATCAGCCCGGCCTTTTTTCACGCGGACCTCGGTTTTGAGGTAGTTCGGGTTATACTTCACCTCGAGAATGGAGAAGCCCATTTGATTGGCTGTCATGCTGGGAATGGTGACGCGCTCCTCGCGGTTCTTGGTATTGAGGAGCGTGACAGTCCATTGATTGGAGAGCTTCGAGACGCCGACAAGAGTCCAGTCCGGAAGGTCACTGACTTCAGCTTCCTTGATCTCTGGTTCGGGTTCATCAGTGAAGGCGGATTTCCGGAAGACATCATTGTAGCGCGAGGGGCTGAGATTCTTCGGCGGTTCGCCTAACGCGATTGCGGCAGTGGCGAAAAGGAGGAGTGAGCTGATCAGTTTCATCGGGAAAAATTAGGAAAGATTAAAAATCAGGACTGTTGAGCCTGCTTCGGTGTGATGACCCATTGCTCCACCTCAATTTCGCAGTCGATGCGCTCAAGGTCGTTGGCTTGGGGCTTCAGCTTCAGTTTAGTGATAACCTGACGTTGCTTTGGCTTATGGATGGCTGTGAGAAATTGTTGCATCTTTTCCTCCATCCCGGTGCATTTGTGAAAAACCCGGACGCGGGTGTAGTGGGCTCCTTCTTCAAATCGGATGTAGGTCAGGCTGCGAGTATCGAGCCCCTTGGAATCAGCTTGACGCTTGATCAGTCCTCTGAGTTTCGTCTGCGCTTGCTCGGGCGTCACGACGGTACTGCCAGTCGTCTCCAACCAATCTTTATCCGGCTGAATCTGCTCCTCGCGAGCCAAGGTGCCTTCGGCTTGCTCGAGTTTTCGCTCGGCACCCAATTTTGCGGAGCGGGCCTTATTCATCTGCGGCTCGAAAACGTAGAGGTAGGCCCCCACATTTGCCACGATGAAAAGAGCACCGAGCATGATGAGGAGGAGATTTTTTTCGCGTTCGCTCATGATTTAAATCGTTTGATCAACAACTGAGAGTTGACTCTTAAAATTGGGGGATTGCCTTCCCTTCATATTTAAAAGTCATAAACCCACTTCTGTTGTCTTTTTTTTGTGCAGGAAAACTCCATTCCTTGAAAGTGTTGAGGTCGTTGCTCTCTTTTAGATTCTGGATAAAATCAGGAATCTTCCCTTCATTCTCCTCGGAAGTTTGTCCCTCGATGACAATCGTCGGCTCTAAAACCAACTGCTCATCATTGAGTTTATATTGATTAGTGCACTCCACGGTAGTGAGGCGCACATAGCGGACGCCATTTTCATTGGGGAGAGCGCGATAGACCCCCAGGAGTAACTCCAGCGGGTAATATTCATCCATCACGACAGGGGACAATTCATCCCACTTTGCTTCGTGCTCCTGAAGTTCGGCCACTCCGGGTCCCAGGTCGTTGTATTTATTCTGCGCAATTTGAGCCTCTTTTTTGGCCTCATCCAGCCGGAGGTAGAGGAAGGCAAGCAAGCCGAGGTAAGCCATGACCAGAGCTGCGATGAGGATATTGCGGTTCCGGCGATTCTTCTTGGCGACGCGCTCAGCGCGGACGTCTGCGGGGAGAAGGCGGCTAGGTGGAGTGGGCCAAGTGGGCGCAGGACGCGGAACGGTCTGGACCTGTCCGCCAAGACCACGAGAGATGCTTTCGATCTCCTCAGGTCGGGCGTCGGAGGCGGATTCATTGGTCCAAATGACAGCCCCGGTGGGAACCTCCTCGAGGAGGCCCTGAATCTGAAGCTGAGTGATGGCGAGCTTGATCTCATTACCCGCGCGTTCATCGAGATGCTCGCTGGAGAGGCACTGGAAGTAGAGAGCTTGACCGGGCTTACCGAGAGCGAAGACCCAGCGGCCCAGCTCCCGCCAGATGACCACATTTTCCTCCACGAGCGGGAGGCAGCGGACGCTGAGATCAAAGGCTTGGGGGCTGCGGCGGGGAAGTTGACCTTCCTCCAGCGGGCTGAGGAGGACAGCGGTGAGGAGGGTAGAATCGACCTCCGTCCCATAAACGAAGTGATCAGTGAGCTGCCCACCATCAAGGGCGGGACGGATGCCATTCTGCTCCAAATGCATCGTGGCGAGATCGCCCAGCAGCGCGATGTCCGAGGTGGGCGCACGGAAGGGCAACGCGGAAATCTGGCGGACAGGCAAGGCCATGTGTAATCCGCCGGAAGGTAGACCAGAGACATTCAGGGCGATCTTCTCGCCGGACGCGTTCTTCAACTGGAAGCCGGAGGCATTGGACCCAGTCCAGACTTCCCAGCCATCGGTTCCGGGCAGGAACAGGGTAAGGTCTCCTTTTTTGTTACTCATGGTAGTGGCTCAGGGGGCTTATTGGATCGGTTCTTCCCGGCGATCGAGAATGGTAGGTCGGCTATTACGGTTCCGGATGATGAGGACGACTTTACGCCGATGAGCACCTGCATAGCCAATGCTTTCGATACGATCTGTCGTTTCTCGTTGGCCATTAAAGCGACCCACAATGGCGGGATCGTCTCCAGCTCCGAGAATCGGGAGGGCATCGGCGACCTGCACGGGCTGATCATCCTCAGTATTTCGGATGCCATCCGGCCCGTCGATAGTCTGGACGAGCTCGATGGCATTCTCAAGGTTTCCCTCGGCGGCGACAGCCAGTAGCTCGGCCTTGGCCTCATTGATATCCAGTGCCCCGCTGCTCCAGACGGTGAACCACTCCCGCCAACGGGGATTGGCGGCTTCGACGAGATCCATGCCACGAACGAGGCGCATCTCATCGAGATCATAGAAGGGGCGATTGAAGGGCCGGTTTTGGTAGCCTTGGCCCTCGTAGTAATCGAATTCGGCACCATTGAGCTGCTCATTGTCATCAGCATCAATCCAGTCAGTGAGGGCATCCGCGATTTCCGAGGCCTGATCGAAATCGATGTCCCAATTATCGAGAATGCGGCGAATGAGCTCCTTATCCTCGGAGAGGAGGATGTAGTTGATATTAAAGCGCCCGCCTTCCGAGGTGATCTTGGCATTGTAGCCGGTGCCATCGCCAAAGTCGCGATTAAGGATGAGGTCCCATTTTTCCACCTGAGGATTCGCCGCGACGGCCACCCCCATTTCAGCTAATTGGCGGGCTTCAATACCATTCATCTGAGCCGCCGCGACCGATGATTGATATCGGGCGATGCGCGTGGTGGCGACGAGGGCCAGACCCATGACAGCCATAATCCAAAAGACTGCGATCATGAACGCGCCCTTCTTGTGGCGGGGATTGAGGGGAAGGATGATCATTGACCGCCTCCTTCCTGAATGGTTTCGTCGGGTGTTTGGTCTGAGTCAGGTTGTGGCTCGGGTTCCGCCCCACCTTGCCCGTTGCGCGAGTTGCGGGCGGCATTCTGAAGCGCGGACATCACGGTGCGGGGGCTCTGTTTATTGGGAATCCAGAAATTACGGATGATCTCAGGCCCTCCGAGCTCGAAGACGATCTTTAGCTTCACGTAGGTTGGGAGTTGGTTGACCTGAGTCCAGTCATACTCCCAGTCATTCAGCGACATCGTCATGTCGTGGTTATTTGCTCTAATGACATACCACTCGAAGAGGCGGACATCCTCCAGCAGGGTGACGGTGGCCACGGGATCGATCCCCCGTTCAGCAGTCGTTTCCTCGCTATCGAGGATCGCTTCATCGAAGTATTCCACCACGATATCAAGACCATTGGTCAGGGTGGGCCGGGTCACGATGCGCATGGCCTCCGCTGCGATGGGAATCCCTCCCCAATCGAAGGCAACGGGGGTATTCTGGAAGGTCACCTCGGACTGATAGGGCTCGCTGTTATTAATGTTCCGGATCTCCATCCGGGCATTCCCAGGGAGTCCGTCGAAGTGATCACGCAGCATCGAAAAGAAGGCATCCCGGGCGATGTCCTCATTCTGAATGTCCACCATCTTGGAGGTAGCGCGGACGGAGCCATCAGCGATCTTAAAAATCGCGGTGATCACGAAGGATCCGATCGCAAGCGCGAGAACCATCTCAAAGAGGGTAAAACCCCGCTGAATCTGACGGGTAATTTTCACGGGCGATAAAGCGGCAGATAACGCCAGCCGCGCACGGTTCGTTCCTGATTCTCGTCATTCTGCTGAAAACGACCAATGACTTTCACCTCCCACATCTGCGGCAGGACGCGGCCTTCTTCATTTTCCAATTCCAGCTCGATAACCTGAATCTCGATGGTGACATCGCGCTCCGGGACGAAAATCTCGGTGCTCCCCTCCTCCAACCGCGCAGTATAGAGAGCCTCCCGCAAAGTGGAATCGAGAATCTGGGTGATGGTGAGCTCCTCCTTCACAAAGCTAGTGCCACGCCAAAGCGCGCTGAGTGCCTTGGTGTAAGACGTCGTGATGATGGTGAAGATGAAGAGGGAGAGAATGACCTCCATCATCATGAAGCCGGAGCGGCGATGTGATGTGAGGACTTTCATTCGACGACTGAGTTACCAATGGCCATTTCCAGATCAGTGGCCTTCGCGGTGAGTGGGTGATATTTCCGACTAAGAAAAGAGCGTCCATCAGTGGAGATCAACTTGATCTCGATGGGCTCGCAAGGGCTGTTCGGCTGGTGAATCCAGCGCTCAGTGATTCGCTCGGAGACGAGCTTATAATCCTTCTGCCCGAAGCGCTTGACCCAGAGTTCATACTCGGCGGGGATGATGAAGGAGCGGGGCCAATTGAACTCCGTCAGAGATTTCAAGCTGGTGGGTGCACCGGAGAATTGATCATCCTCGGATTCCTCACGTGTCCGTGGATTGGCAAGGGGACGCATGAAGATCTGGCCTTCCTTTAGTTCCATCACAAAGGGTTGCTGATAGTTAAAGGAAAAGGTGCGGGCCTGCAGGGCGAGATCCTCGATACCATCGTGGGCCTCGCGGATGCGGGCCTCATCCTTCGGCGTGTTCAGCATGTAAGCCGCCGAGCCAAACACGATAGCAGTGATTGCCAGGACCACCACGATCTCGATGAGACTGAAGCCCTGTGCGACAGATCGGGATCGTGAAGAGGAGATGAGCATGGGCGGTGGTGGGAGGAACTAATCCTCTTTCTTATTCCGAGACTGAGGCTCAGGCTGGCTTCGGATGTCGTCATCAGTGCCGAATTTCTTATCGGGCCCGGCAGAAGTGACGACAGGCTTCTTGTCTTTCTTCTTATCGTAATTATACCGATACTCGGTGCCCCACGGGTCTAGTAAGTCACTCTTGTCTCTAAGGGTCTGAGTCCAGCGGCGGGGGCGAGGAGGGGTCTGTGGTTTTACAAGAAGCGCCTTAAGACCCTGAGCCTCGGAAGGGTAATAACCTCCGATATTCATGTATTGCTCGAGACTGGAAACGAAGGCTGCGATATCAGCTGCGGCCTGATCAACAGTCTTGTTTGACTTCGTCTTGCCTCCGAAGAAAACAAAAGCTGGCATTGCTCCGGTAACAAGGAACAGAACTAAGACCGATTTTTTGAGCATTATGTCGAGAGGGTAAGATTAGTCTTGGCTACCCATGTCATCATCTGTGTCCCAAGTTGCATCCGGACCGGCAGAGAAAACCTCCGGGCGGGACTTGTCCTTGGATCCGACGCGCTCGTAGCGATACTTTGTTCCCCAGGGATCGAGGAGGTCATTCTCATCCTTAAGAGTCTGCGTCCAGCGGCGTGGGCGGGGAGCAGAAGTTGGGCGGACAAGGAGAGCCTCAAGCCCCTGACTCTTGGAAGGATAGTCACCTCCGATATTGTTGTATTGCTCGAGATTGGAATCAAAAGCCTTCATATCAGCATCGGCAGCGCTGATCGCGGCGGAGTTCTTAATCTTGCCCATGCTAAAGATGGCACCGCCCAGAATAAGGCCAATGATGCCCATCACGATAACCATTTCGAAGAGGCTGAAGCCGCGCTTCATGCGGGAGAGCGGGCGCTGAGTAATTGTTGACTGAATTTTCATGTTTCCTGTGGGTTGGAGGCTACATTGATAGAAACGCCGAGCGAACGAAAAGTTGTCGGTAGAATTGGTGGAAATTCTTCGGGAAAAGAAGTGGCTTTTTGGGAATTCAAGGAGGCGGCGATTAGCTTTTAACGATTAGCCTCAGGTTGGCCGATCGGTGGCTAAAAGCTTAACCGCCAAGGCGCTTTGACCAAGGCGCTTCACCCCCCTCTTAAAAGGCCTGCTCCACCAGATTCACATCCGGCGGCTTCCCCTCCTCCAGCACGATCTCCACGACATCATAGCGCCAGGAGATCTGTCGTCGCCGATCAGTGGTGTCTCCGGGCTTGGTTTCGCGGCCAAGGAGGCGGAGCCACTCGGTGCCGCCCCGGACAATGAGAACCTGCTTTTCCCGGGTGACCGCACGGAGGGGCCGACCGTAGTCCCGCCGAGTCCGTGTCTTCACCTCGACAAAGACGAGGACGGACAGCTCTGGCCCGCCGCGCATGACGAGATCGACCTCGCCTCCCTTCGGAGCGCGGAAGTTCCGGAAGAGGACCTTCCACCCGAGCGATTGCAGGTAGCGGGCGGCAATTTTCTCACCCAGGTCCCCGATCTGGTGCGGGGTCAGCTCACTGGTGCTCTGCGGCGACCTGAGCAACGGGAGCGAACGAGCGACGATGGATCGGACACGGGCCTTGAGTGCGGAGAGCTTCGAGATGCGCTTTCGTGCCATAGCCTTTGTGTTTCTCGAATCCGTAACCGGGCCAGCGGACCGCCGCCTCCCGCATGATGCGGTCTCGCGCTACTTTGGCAAAAATACTGGCAGTCGCAATACTAAGACTCTTTCCGTCCCCCTTCACGATGCCGACGTGCGGATAGGGAAAGTCTGGAACTGCAAGACCATCAATGAGGCACATCCCCGGAATCACCCCTAGCGCCTTCACCGCGCGGGCCATACCGAGATGAGTGGCGCGGAGCACATTGACCCGGTCCACCTCCTCCGCCTCCACGATGCTCACCGCCCAGCGGATGTCCTCGCGCTCGCACAGCTCATCATACAAGGCCTCCCGCTTTTTTTCGCTGAGCTTCTTAGAGTCATTAATGAGCGGATGAGTAAAATCAGTGGGAACAATGGCTGCGCCCACCGAAACCGGACCGGCTAAAGGTCCCCTCCCCGCCTCATCCACTCCGATGACGATTCCAGTCGCAGAGTGGAGATGTTCGTATTCGAGATCAGGCACGGGGTGAAATTGAACAAAGGAGGTCGGAGGTTCAATCCCTTCGTCCGGTCCGCTCTCACTTGAGAGCATCGATCATTAGCAGGAGGAAAATCCAAAAACGCATCACCTGATACGATCGCCTGCGGAAGCTCTCTTGCAGAAACTCGAGGGAACCCATAAACAGAGGGATGACCCGCCAATTGATCATTCTGTCCGCCAGTCTCAGTCTTCTTGCCGCTGAGGAATCCACCGAGGTTCCACTCTTTAACGGCAAGGATCTCACTGGCTGGGACGTTCTGATCGACAAAGAGAAAGTCCCGCTGGAAGAGCAAAAAATTTTCGCAGTTAAGGAAGGCGAGATTCATGTCTACCCGACACAGGAGGCCGACTCGAAGCAGAAGTTTGCAGGCCTGGTGACCAAAAAGAGCTACGAAAATTATCACCTCAAAGTGGAATTCAAATGGGGGGAAAAGAAGTTCGCTCCCCGTGATAAAGCCGTGCGCGATGCCGGCGTCCTGGTCCATGTGTTCGAGCCAGATAAAATCTGGCCCGCATCCATCGAGCTTCAGATTCAAGAAGGAGACACTGGCGATCTGTGGATCATCGGCTGCCAGGCCAGCACAACAATCGGGCCAGATTCCTATGGATACACCCCCAAAGGAAAGCTCACGACCCGCCCCGAGAACCCGAAGCAAAAGTATGCCAAATTCGCCCGCTCCTACTCATGGGAAAAGCCCGGCTGGAACCTCTGCGAACTCATCGTGCGAGGAGACCATGCCATCTTCAAGGTAAACGGAAAGGTGGTCAATGAAGCCATCGATTCGAAAAAGGTGCTGAAAGACGGGACGACCACACCACTCACCAGCGGCCACATTCTTCTGCAAGCTGAAGGAGCAGAACTCTTCTACCGGAACATCACCCTCACGCCGCTGAAGGTCGAGGCTGCCGACTAAACTTCGATGCTCACATCCCTTGAAATTGCTGCGGACGATCACTCTGATGGAGAGTCCTCAGCGCGGCCTTGTCTTCGGCTGTCTCGTCAATGAGCACCGCATCATGAGAGTCATTTCCGTAATCCTCGTGACAAATTGATCAAAGCAGCGGAAGCAGAACTCACTCACGGATTGGAAATTTCGGTTTTGCCAGTGATCCCTCTGCTCTAAAAGCTCCCTCCCACCCACCCCAACACTGATGGCTGTCTCAAAACGCAAACCCCTGATCTTTCTCACGGTTCTTGCCGCTCTCGCAGGCCTCGCTTTCTTAGTTTTACACCAGCAGGGATACTTCAAGGATCCGGCAGTCGCCCTCCGGGAACTCGAAGAACGGGGAGTCACCCCGGATGAGGACTCCGTGCGAAAGGCCATCATTGCAAAAGACCACGAACTCATCACCACCCTCTCCCGCGCCGGAACCCAGCTGACCGGGGCCGATGACGCAGGCCGCACCAGCGTACATCTCGCCATTCAATTCGGTGACATCAAAACCCTCGAACTCCTCAAAGGCCTCACCGCGAAAGGTGACCTCCAGCTAAACACACCCGACTCCGAACAACGGGTCCCATTGCACGATGCCCTCGCCCTCGAACGCGTGGACCGATACCTCCTCGCAACGTGGCTCCTCAAACACGGCGCAGAGGTCAACTTCCCCGTCAAAGGCGAACCGGCCGTCATCAGCTACTACGAACAAGATCAGACCGAGCGACTCGGCTTCCTCATCAGCCATGGCGCTGACCTAAATGTCGCCGGATCTGACAAGATCACTCTACTGGATCGCGCAATCCGAAAAGGCGATGCCAAGGCCACCACCCTCTTCTTGAAAAACGGCGCCTCCCCCACCCCAGAGCTTCTTCGGCAGGCCTATGAGGCGGGTCGACCCGATCTCTTTACGGCCTTGCTACAATACAAATCCGATCCCAATGGCACTGCGGCTTCCGGCGAGCCCTTCCTCATCCAACTCATCGCGGATCGGTCGGCCAATCGTTTCCCACCGGAGACTTGCGTGGCCTTTCTCGATGCCCTCATCGACCACGGCGTAAAAATCGAAAAACGTGGAACCCAAGGTCAAAACCCCGCCGTCATCGCCATCAAAACGGGCTTCTCTGAAGCCCGTGACTACCTCCTCCAACACACCAAAGACCTCACCGGCTGCCTCCCCATGGCGGTGGAAATTGAGGATACCACCGCCTTCGCCAAACTTCTCGAACGCGGTGCAGACGTGACCGAAAAATTCCGTGGAGAGCCTCTCCTCTTCGTCATGATCAAGCGCGACGACGCCAGCGCCGTGACCCAACTTATCAAACACGGAGCGAATCTTGAGGAGCTGGGATTGGAAGGGCAACGCCCCCTCGCCACCGCTCTCGCCGCCGGAAAGGAAAAGGCCGCCTTAGCTCTCATTTCAGGCGAGCGACGCGCAGACATCGAGGCCATCCTCGAAGCACCGGTAACGGAGGAATTCCGCAGCCTTTTCCGTGCGAAAAGCCTGCTCGATTGGTATTGCTGCAATGAGAGCCAACTCCGCCCCATCCACATCGCGGTGATGAAACGGAACCTTGCCGGAGTGGAAAAACTTCTCGAGTTTAAGGCGGATCGCTTCGCCGCGACCAAGCGCAAAGTCTATCCCATTCAGATGGCGGCTGCCAGTGCAGACATCAAAATGCAGCAGCTCCTCATCGGCGTTTCTTACCGCGATGAGGACCAAAAACGCCACTTCATTATCGACCTCTCGGACCAGCAGGTCTCGTATTTCAAGGATGGGGAACTCGTTAAGAAATCCCGTATCTCTTCCGGCATGAAGGGCTTCCGCACCAAGCCCGGAAAATACGTCATCACCGACAAAACGAAGAACAAGCGGTCGAACATCTACAACAATGCCAAAATGCCCTACTTCCAGCGATTCAGCTGCGGGGCCATTGGCTTCCACGAAGGCTACACCGGATCGCGCTTCGCCTCGCACGGCTGCATCCGACTCCCCATGTCCACCGCTAAGTTCTTCTGGAAAGAGACCCAACTGGGCGACCGAGTGACTATTCAGAAGTGATCGCTACTTCTTCCGCCGGTGGATCTTAATCGCTCCTTTCCCAAGATCCGCCCAGGTTTTCACGCCTTCCACTGCGGGTAATTTTTTGATCGCGATGTCTTTATAGTGAACCTCGAATGGCACCCCGCTGTGGGCCTGCAGGGCAATGTGTCCTTCCAGGGCGACGTTCGCATCCTTCTCAGTGTAGTCAGCGGTCTTTACCCCATTCAGCCAGATCTGAATACGCGGCCCCTCCGCCCGGATGCGGTAGTCATTCCACCCCTCACCTTTGATCGCGGCCTTCGCTGTCTTCGGGTCGATCCACGCGCCCACCACCCGGTGACGGCGGCATTCGTCATAGACCTTTCCCCAATAATTCTGCCCGATGTCCGCCTGAAAGCCGATCATCTCATGGTGATCGGGAATGCGCTCCGCATAGAGCATCACCCCGGCATTGGCCTTCTTATCACCCACCAATTTCACCTTAAAAGTCATCTCGAAATTCCCGGAGCGAAACTTCGAAGCGATGAAGGTATTCGTCGGGATTCTCTCCTTCAAGGAGCCCCCGATGATCACCCCGCCCTCTTCTCGCCAGAATTTCTCCTCACCCTTCCGAACCTCCCATGATGATAGGAGTGAATCATCGGCGAGCGCGATGAACGAAGTAACGGCGAGAATGAGGAACGACTTGATCATAGCAATTTACTTGGCGAGGAGCTTTGCCACCACTGCTTCGACCTCCTTCTTTCCGAAGCGGTGCCCGTCGATCTTCTCGACCAACTTGCCCTCCTTGTTATTGGCAATGACGCCATGCCCTTTGAGCTTAGCCTTGGCGATTTCCTTCGCGCTCTCGCCGGAACCGACAAGGACGTTCTTGAATTCCACCTGCTCCCCTTTTGTCTTTTTGAGGTCATTCACGATGACCTTGATCTTCGCGCACATCGGTCATCCGTCGAAGTAATAGAAGGTCAACGTCGGCTTCGCCGCCTCCACCTTCTTCTCCTGAATCACCTCAGACTTCTCATCCGCATGAAGCGGAGTCACCAACGGGAAAACGGCCATCGCGACCGCATAGCAAAATGCTTTTTTCATCGCCCGCAGCCTAGCAAACGGTCGAGGGATGGGAAGGGGTTATTGGCCTATCGGGTTGATGACGGATCGGAGCAACTCTCGAGGCCAAGGGCCTCACTCATATACCTGCCTTCGTCTTTATTTGCGATCGAGATAAAATACGAGTTCTTGCAGATCCGAAGAAAGTCCTGCAATGATCGCCCGCGCTTTCGCGACATCGGAGCGTCGGCAGCGGAGAGACGTCAATCTCCCGGCATGATCTCCCAAGTGACAATCAATGCCCGCTTTTTTGAGAGCTTCGTGCACTGGATGTCTGAATGGGCCGCCCCGATAGGCCGTCTCAGAGTGCCATCCCAAGCCTGCGAAATAGGAATAGCTGTCAGATTCATCCACATCGGGTGAAGATTCTGAGGTTACAAAAGATGTTGAACAGGCAGCCAGCACGAAGGCTAACATTACGCAGAAAATTTTCATCTTGAGAGACCGATAGTTTTTAACGAGCTATTGATAACACCTGACACACGAACAAATTCTGAGGGCCATCTAGACGTCGAAAATTCATTAAAGATCAATCCCAGAAACAAGATCACTCACCAAACTCCCCACCGCGCTGACGATGTCTCCTGACACATCTAAAATGTCAAAAGGAGCTGAGACCACGTCAGCCATACTCCAGGAATTTGACTCACTATCTTTGGCCGAGCCCTTGGAGGCACTACGATCAGCTGACAAGATCTTGGCATACTCTCCTCGATCAAACCAAATGGAATGGCTTTCCGCACAATAATCAAGAAGCACGTGACGATATTCGAACCTCTTCATTTTGTGACCGGATTGAGGACTGATCACTAGAGATTGACCCGAACCACTT
>CALBVA010000321.1 GCA_937969125.1 uncultured Verrucomicrobiales bacterium
GAGCTGACTGACTTGGAGAAGGCGGATTGCTTGACGGGGAAAATGATCGGGGGAATTGCTCTCAAAGCTCCGGGCTGGGGGAGTGGGAAGCGGCGGCGGTTCGTCTTTGATGACCGGGATTGTTGTTATCACACGATGTCGCGTTTTGCGGGTGGGGAGTTGTTGTTTGAGGACATCGAGAAGGAGGCTTTTCGGAAGTTGATGCGGCGGATGGAGAGGTTTTCGGGGGTGGAGGTGCTGACGTATGCGGTGATGGGGAATCATTTTCACCTGCTGCTGCGGGTTCCGGAGCGGGAGAAATTTTTGCGAAAGTTTGAGAAGGGGACGAAAGCGGAACGTGAGGAGAGGCTTTTGGGCCATCTCAAGCTTCTCTATTCTCAGGCTTATCTAAAGCAGTTGAAAGCGGAGCTGGCGGTGATGACGGAGAAGGGGATGGATGAGCTTTATGAGAAGACGATTCAGGGATACCTGGCCCGGCTTTGCAGCTTGGAGCATTTTATGAAGGAGCTGAAAGAACGCTTCAGCCGTTGGTTCAACAAGCGGCATGGGCGACGAGGAACGCTTTGGCAGGATCGCTATCGGAGTATTTTGGTCGAAGATGGTGAGGCTCTGCGGACGATGGCGGCTTATATCGATTTGAACCCAGTGCGGGCAGGCTTGGTGGATGATCCCAAGGACTATCGATGGTGCGGGTATGCCGAGGCTTTGGGTGGGAGCAAGCGGGCGCGGCGTGGTCTCTGCGTGATTCTTGGGGTGGCGGTGGCGACCTGGGAATCGAGTGCTCTCGAAATCTATCGACGATTGCTTTTGGGATCGGGGATCGAAGCGAGTGAGGAGGTGAAGGAGGTCGAGGCCCGTCAGGGCCGGAAGTATCGACGGCGCGGGATGAATCGGGAGAAGGCTTTAGCGGAACTGCGAGACGGAAAGACGCTGAGTCAAGCGGCGCTGTTGCGATGTCGGGTGAGGTATTTCAGCGATGGGCTGGTGCTGGGGAGCCGGGAATTTGTGGAGAAAGCCTTTGAAGAAAAGCGGGACTGGTTTGGTGCCAAGCGGAAATCAGGAGCGCGTGGATTGCCGGTTGAGGGAGGTGGGTTGTTTTCGATCCGTGATTTGAAGACGAGGGCCTTGGAGTAAGTTGGCTCGTCAAGAAGGGCTTTGATAGACGGGATTTTTGAACCACGAAAAACGCGAAAGACACGAAGCTTGGTTGAGGGGATTTTTTAACCGCAGAGGCGCGGAGGTCGGAGAGGGGCGCGGAGCCTGGGTGGGTTGTGGAGTTTTTTTAAACCGCGAATCTGGCGAATGGGCGCGAATCTCTTTTTTTTGGGTGGTGTTGGTTGCTGATTGTTCAAAGACTGAGGCATGAGCCGGATGGATATGGTGAAGAATCCTGAGTTGAACAGGATGGCAATGCAGTTTGAGATGACGATCCACACAGTTGATGTCTTGGTTTGTGAGGCACGGGAAAAAGAGGGGGGCGATTTTGAGCTGACGGATTCTGTCGTGAAGTCTGCGCTTCGACGTGCGATGGGGTATGTGAAGGGGCGTCCACCAAAAGCTGTCAAAGGCGTGAAGGAGCGGGATGTTTGGCTCAGGAATCTGACTGAGAACCTGTGGACTTCTTGTCAGCAAGCGATGGGAGAATTCACGAGAGGGGAGATCTTGAAGTGTCTCGAAGCCATCGAGGATTCATTGAAAATCCGGACGGTAGGAGATGCACGAGGGTATTTGGATTATCTCATTGAGTTTTTTGGAGAGATGGGAGTGGAGGCCAGGGAGATTTCGGAAGAGGAAACCAAAGGGTTGAACTAGTTGTGTTGATGGGGGGTGGATTTTTGTGATGTAAACCTAAGATGAACGTTGAAATTATCCTCACCCGGCAGGTGATGTCTTATTTCGGTTTGAAGCCGGAAGATTTACCAGAGGTGAATCTTAAGAAGTCAGGGCATTGGTTTTCACTGTGGCGGATGGATCTCTTGCCGGTGGATTACGATCATTGGGGTATTGGGGGCTGTTTTCTACCGATGGTGTTAACCAATGCCGAGACGAGGTTCACTTGCGTGAATCCAAGCCATGGCTCTGCAGATGATCTCCGAAAAAACTTCGAAACTTTTTTTAACGGGTCGCTCTATCTGGCGGGTTGGCCGAGTGATGATTATGGGAGGTGCAAGGTGCGATTTGTCAGGGGGAGTCACCGCAGTCTGGCGCGGTGGATGAATCAACTTTTGAACTCGTTCGTTCCGATCGGAGTTTCACATGAGGAGATGGAGCGGCTGGACAAGGTCGATGGGGAGTTTTTAGAGATCCCGTTTTCGGAGCGGAACACTCAGACGGTAAAGGAACGGTGGATTGAGTTTTTTAAGAATGATCCGCCCCGGTTTCTTCCTTTTCCGCCTGATTGGGGCAAGCCCTCGAAGATCATTCCTTTTCCGGGCTCTGGAGGCCAGGGAATGATGAGATGAATCGATCACAAAATTGCCTATTCCTTAGATGAGGTCACCAACTGCAATAAGGCACGGACTAAGGTGCCTTGCTTACGAGTAGGTTTAAAGGGATAGGCAAATAATCGCCCTCATGTATTCCACCAGTCTCTGGTTTCCGTGACCTTTCCGCCAAAAGTAAATTCCTAGCAGTCAGTTTATCGACGGCGGCGGCGTGCTATTACTCCAAGTCCTATAAAGGTAAGAAGAAAAGTCGATGGTTCAGGAACCGTTGTTGTAACTGAAACATTATCGAGAGCTACCCACCCCCATCCTCCGTGTCCCTCATCAACAAGGTCTAAGGTGTATGTTTCACCCGGAGCATCTCCACCAATCACTCCATTGATGGTAGCTGCATCCCACGTAAAAGCCTCAGCTGTGGTACCGTTTGAACTCCTCCCTGCTGATAAGAGAAAGGCTCCATCGCTTACGCGACGTAAAAGTAGGCCTTGAAACCCTGCGTTTGAGACGGTTGGACTGGTTAGAGAGGCCGCAGCATCGTTTATTGGAGCTGAAGCTCCTCCTAAATTTCCAGCAAAAAGTTGAAACGAGATCGAATTCACAGGATCAACGGGCATTAAAAAAATAGGCGATCTAGCCCACAAAGCGGCCGTCCCCGGATCATCTCGAGAAGCTAAAGGTGTGGGTCCCAATGCATTTGTAATCCCGAATCCTGTACCTTGTTCAAATTGAGTAGGCCCAGTTGTCGAAGTCTGAACATTTGTCCAACCTGACTCGTCCACATTGAAGTCGTAGATGGTAGTGGCTGCATTACAAAGTGAGCTTGTCAATGAAAAGGCGGTTGCATTTGTCAATAAAACCTTTGCTGTTTTGTTTATTTTCAAAATGAGTTTAAATTGTTTTTTAAATTATTAATATGGTGGGTTCTTCACTCGATATGTCAAGAGCGTTAACCACACTACACGAGGAAAATTGAGTTAAATTGAGGGTGACTTAGCCATCGTAGAAAGAGGAAGAGATCATCTCGGTGCCGAGGCACTGTCTTGCCGGAGCTGAGGAGGCGGAGAATGTCTTCCAAGCCAAGTCGAAAAAGGCTTTTGCGCTTGGACTTCGCGCTGATGGGGTGTCGCTCGGCGCGGAGATGACAGCCCCACCCAAAGCTGATGATGTAGGCGGTGGTCACCACGGCGAAGAGCTTCTCCAGCCTTCTCGGGTCGCTCATGTGCATCGCTTCCAGATTAAAACCGTTTTTCTTCAAATGACCAGCTACCTCGTCGTCGATGATGTCTGGATCCTCTTAGGTGAATCCCTCATCATCCTACACTTCCGCCCCGTCTGGAACGTCGTTGTCGAAGGTTTCGGAAGCCACAACCCCGGCATCGGTCGCTTCGCTGGCAAATGCCCCAGCTGGGGTATCTTCCACCCCGACCGCCCTGGCCCTCAGTCTCAAAATCGCGCACTAAATTTCCCGAAGAACCAGTTTTTAAAACCGGAAATCATTGCCGAAGTAAAGCCTGCGGGCGTTTTCGTCTTTGACGAGTTCGTCTGAGGAGCCTTCTACCATGACCTTGCCTTCTACGAGTAGCGAGGCGCGGTCGACGATCTCCAGGGTTTCTCGTACTTGGTGGTCGGTGATGAGAATGGAGAGGCCGTCCTGATCGCGGAGTTCTCGGATGATTTTGTGGATCTCTTGCACTGCAATGGGATCGATTCCGACGAAGGGTTCGTCGAGGAGGAGGAGTGAGGGTTCGGTGCAGAGACAGCGGGCGAGGGAGAGACGTCGTTTTTCTCCGCCGGAGAGGGCGAGGGCGAGGGACTTACGGACGTGCTCGATGCCGAATCTTTCGAGGAGGTCATTGGCACGCTTGTTTCGTTCGGCCTTGCCGAGGTTTTTGCGCGTTTCGAGGACGGCGAGGAGGTTGTCCTCCACGCTGAGTTTCCGGAAGATGGATTCCTCTTGAGGGAGGTATCCCATGCCGTGGCGGGCGCGCTTGTGTATGGGTTGGCGGGTGATTTCCTTTCCCTGGAAGCTGACACGCCCGTGGTCCGGCCTGACGAGGCCTGCGACCATGTAAAAGGTCGTAGTCTTGCCCGCGCCATTCGGGCCGAGGAGTCCTACGATCTCGCCGGGATCCACGCGGAGGCGGACCTCATCGACGACTTTTCGTCCACCGTATGATTTCTGAAGGCCCTCGACTTCGAGAAGGGGGGCGGCTTGGGGAGAACTCATCTAAGGGGAGGTGACTTATTTCTTTTGATCGGGAACGTGAAGCCAGTGTTCCCAATGTTCCTTACTGAAGACCACGCTTTTTACGGTGTTATCGAAGATCGTGACCACGGCATAAGCGTTCTTGTGGAGGGCTCGCCCAAGGTTATCTCCCTGACGGAAGGCGAGCTTATCGCCACGGATGGTGATGGTTCCGGTTTTGTGTTCGTAAAGGGCGCGGTCGCCGCCGAGGTAGAAAGTTTCCCCTTTGTGTTCTCCCTTAAGTCTGAGATTTCCGCTAGCGGTGACCTGTTTCATTTCGCCAACGACCTTGAGTTTTTTGCTCTCTTTCTCTTTTTCTTTCGCTTTTTTCTCTTCCGGTGGAGGAGGGTCGAAGATGACTTTGAGGTCCTTATTGCAGGTCATAATGACGCCTTTTCCTTCAAGTTCGATATCGCCGAGGTAAACGAGTTCGTAGCTTTCGCCATCGAAGTAGATGCCCTTGTTCGAACGGATACGGACGTGCTCTTTGGTGGGGTTGAAGGCTTCGGCGAGCGGGTCAATCTTCGAGGTGACCTTGGCCGGGACCGGTGCGGTGGTCTGGAGGAGGAGTTCTGATTTTCCGATTTTAGTAAGATAGGCGGCGAGGCGGCTTTCGAGGCCCGCATTGAGCTGATCGGCGGTGGCAAAGGCGGTTTTCACATCAACGTCCGGGATGAAGCGTGGGGCGACGGCCCGCTCGAAGTCGGCGAGAGCCTGGAGATCGGGCTCGGGAACCTCGGTTGGCTTGTCGATGATGGCATCGACCTTCTGCAATTGTTCCTCGGTCAGGAAGGGTGGGGGAGCGGCGACGAGGAGGTTCATCGTCGCCAGGAAGGTGGGCAGGGTTTGAAGGGTGGGTGTTAGCTTCATGGAAACACGTTTGTTACTTTTCGAGATGTCGCGGAAGATGGTGGTGGCGGGGCCAAGAAGGAGAGCCTGGCCTGTCTTAAGGCTGAAAATTCCCCCGCGTCCGCTGGCGAGGTAGTCGTCATTCAGAGCACGGAGGAGAAGGTCACCGGTGGCTTCGATTTGTTCGTCCTGGATATGGTATTCTCCCTCCGGGATGGTGGTGAGGGAGCGGATTTCCTCATCCTTGTCGAAGGTCCAGATTTTAAGATCGGAGGCGCTGACGAGTTCATCGCTTTCGACGGTCATTTCGCGTGCCCAGAGGACCGAGACCTTCCGGCCGTCTTTATTGAAACGGGTGATGGGGACATCAGTGAGGACCGCGCCGGCTGGGATGCGGAAGCGGGCGTCCGAGTTCTGCTTTTTCTCCTCCTCCTGGTCTCCGGTGTCTCCGGCATTCAGGGGGGTGACTGGGGCCTCCCCGCCTGCGAGAAGCAGGGTGGACGCGAGGAGAAGGGAGCTCAAACGGAACATGGTTGAATCAAGCGTCAGGATGGGCGGCGCGGTGGATGGTGAGAAGGCGAATGAGAATGTCTTCGATCTGCTCCAGCGGGATCTGATTTGGTCCGTCGGAAAGGGCCTTTGAGGGATCCTCATGGACTTCCATGAAGACACCGTCAACTCCGGCAGCAACGGCACAGCGGGCAAGAACGGGAGCGAGAACGCCA
>CALBVA010000322.1 GCA_937969125.1 uncultured Verrucomicrobiales bacterium
TTATAGCACCAAACCACTGGACTCCTGTAATATTGGCCCCAAAGAATGGACGGAAATGGCTCAGGTCATTAAAGAGCGTTACTCTGAGTTTGAAGGATTCGCAATACTCCACGGCACTGACACCATGACTAACACCGCAAGCGCTCTTAGTTTCATGTTAGAAAATTTGGGTAAACCTGTTGTGATTACCGGAGCCCAAATGGCCTATCTCTTCAACGTTCGAAATGATGGCCTACAGAACATGATCACAGCACTCATGGTGGCCAATCCAGCATTCTCAAAAATCCCAGCAATCCCTGAAGTCTGCATCTGCTTTAGCAATAAACTACTTAGAGGCAATCGCACCCGGAAAATTAACGCTAATAGTTTCGATGCATATATCTCCCCAAACTACCCAGCCTTGGCGGAGATAGGCGAAAGTATAAACGTGAATGAAGGAGTCATCCGTAAAATTGATCCGAACAAAGCTCTTCGAATCAACTCTCGCCTTGAGTCCAATGTTGCAGCTATCCGCATGTTCCCGGGCATCCAGGACGGTCAGCTATTAGATAGAGTTCTAGCTGACCCGAAGCTAAAAGGAGTAGTCATCGAAGCTTATGGTGCCGGCAATATCCCAACTGAGAAACACATCTTAAAACTTATCAAAGATGCTAGTGATCGTGGAGTCGTGATTCTTGACGTCACCCAATGCGGGGGCGGTAAAGTGGAACTAGGAATGTATGAAACGAGTGCCCGCCTCCTAGATGTTGGTGTGGTTAGCGGAACGGACATTACCCCTGAGGCTGCGCTTGCCAAACTCATGGTCATCCTCGGCGACGAAGACATGAGCACGCAGGAAAAAGCTCTACGCGCCGAACGCAGCATCTCCGGCGAAGTAAGCACCAATATCTTTACTACTAAGCTGAAGTCTGAAGACGCTCACAGTATCGATTCAGAAATGAACCGTCAACGCGTGCCAGCAGCTCAACTGGAAGGAGGTCCCTTCAAGTCCAAGGAAATCGAAGTAGCTATGATTCGATTCCGTGGCGGAAAAATAAACGCTGAAGAGAAACACCCCATCGAACTCCAACTTTATCTCGATCTCAGCTCGGATGATGAGCCGGATGAAAGCAGTCCTGCGTTCCTTGGCTCATTCCGCAGAGCCGGGAACAAAAATCCCACCATTCTTTTCTTTGATGTGACAGACCGTATCAAAAATGTCCTCTCGGACAGGGCTTCCATTACTGTCATTCAAACTTCACAACAGGGATCATTTACATGGGAGTCTGCAGAACTAGTGATCTTTGCAAAGGAGACAAACTAATGGCAGGCGGCTCCACAGCATCTAAGATTCGAGCCATTGCCTCGGAAAAAACCGAGGCTTACGCACTCTCATTTCTTAAGGAGAACGAGGCGGGGCTTCCGGAAGAAGTAAGCTCCTGTGCAAGCTTCCTCAGTGAGCATGGGATCGGCTTCATTCTCTCGAGAAATCACCGGGTGGGGAGCTGCCGAGAAGCTAGGACTTACCGCTACCGACTTGGGCACGTTGGAATTCCACTCTGCGATGAGCTAAAGTCCTTAGTCTGCTCCTTCACCAGAACAGATGGCACCAAAACCCTTCTGGCCGCCCACTGTCGGGCGGATCTGGAGATCAGCATCGAGAAGCTAAAAGCAGCTACTGACACCGAAGGTCTCTTTGAAATACTTGATGAGGACGCTCTCGCTGAACGCTTCAGCTCTACCTACGGAACCGTGAACCCTATGCTACTGGAAACAAGCTCACGGGAAAAGATTCGGCAAGTTTTTGATCCCGGCGTGATGACTCCTCAGGTCCTCCAACCCGGAACCATGATGACCAACGCCGGCCACCACGAATGGGGCGTTGAATTCGACGCCGCCGATCTTGTATCGAAGAGCGGTTGGGAAGTCGCAGATATTGCAATCGCCAGCCAGGATCCGCATCAACATGAAGTTCTGCCGAGGCTCAACCCAAGATCTATTGGAATCATTACCGGTAATGGTCCCGATTCAGGAATGGCCCTATGGAAGCAAGTAAATAACACGGTGCTCGAGACCTTGGGACAACGATTCCTCGGTGATCTCTCTCTTCCAGAAGTTCACATCGTCTCAAAACCAGGGATGGGCCTTTCGATGGAACTCGAAGCTCGTCGCGATAACACGTGGCAAGTCATCGAAGAAGCCGTCATCGCCCTATGCGCTGACGGCGTGAAGCTGATTGGCTTGGCATGTCACACCACTCACTTTTTCGCACCACGCATCAAAGAGTTAGCAAAGGGCCATGGCGTAACATTTGTCTCTATGGTTGATATCGTGACCGATTACCTCCGGCATCACAAAATAGAAGACTTTGCCCTCCTCGGAATCCCCCATGTCGCCGAACTCGGAGACTGGAGCGGCTATCATGAGCTGCAAAAACTGTCCCCGGAACAGCTGGAAAAAGAGACCTTAGGACGATTTCTGGAACTAGGATATCTGGTAAAGCAAATGCAGTCGCCAGAGAAAGGATTTCAACGATTGAGGAGCTTAATCCGCCGTGAAATCAAATCCAAACATGTGGTGATTGCCCTTACCGAACTCTCTATCCTACTAGAAGGACGAAAGCGCCAGAAGAACGAGGATGTTCAAATCATCGACGCATTGTCGCTCTACGGACGCGCCCTCGGCCGCGCTTCGATTGGACTACCTTGGCAAGCAGAACATCTCTAAAATCAGACTACTTTACGATGACCGTATTTCTCAATAACCGCTATCTAAGCGAAGACCAAGCGCTCATCTCCCCTCAAGATCGGGCCTTTCTTTTCGGAGACGGAGTTTACGAAGTTCTGCAATGCTATGACGGAAGACCTTTTCTCCTGACAAGGCACTTGAAACGAATGAAAGAAAGCGCGATTGCTCTAAACCTTCCCGCCGATCAAATCGATTCCTTCGTAGAAATCACAACAACTTTACTCAAGGAAAACAGCCTCTTATCGGGCCAAGCCATGGTTTACTGGCAACTCACACGGGGAGTCGCACCACGTAGTCACCTTTTCCCACCACCGGAAACAGCACCTACACGCTACGCATTCGCCAAGAAGCTGACACAGAACGCAGACGCCCTCGAAAAAGGTGTCCGCGCCATCACGGTACTCGACGAACGCTGGGCTCGCTGTGACATCAAGTCAACCTCCCTCCTCCCTAACACTCTCGCCAAAAATACTGCCGCCGCTTCTGGAGCCACCGAAGCAATCATGATCCGCGAGGGTTTCGTCATGGAAGGCAGCCACACCAACATCTTTGCTGTTTTCGACAACGTTCTGACGACACCCCCTCTCAGTAATTTTATTCTAGGCGGCTTAACGCGAGAATACTTGATCTCCCTTGCTCAAACCGAGGGTATACCAGTCTGCGAACGCTCCATTACAGAAAGCGAACTTCTTTTAGCCGACGAAGTCATGATCGTTGGCACCACCACGGACGTTATGAGCGTTATCCAGATCAACAAGAGTCAGATCCGCTCGAAAACAGCTAATAACTTAGCAAAAAGACTTCAGCAAAAAATCAGAACCGAAATTCGCTCAAAACACTCTTTATAAAAGAGTTAAGGACCCCCAAAAGTCCAGTGCGTCACTAGAATTCACTAATTGCGTCAAAAATGACGGAAAAATATCTTGCGTAGTTACCCATAGTTCTGGTAATTCTATTTTTATGAGCGAGGAAGGTTTATTCGTTTACTTCAGCAAGTCGCTGAGGGCTCTCTTCATTCTAGGGAATATTCCGGCCATCATTTGCGCTAGAAATTTCCGCCTTTACGAAAACCGGAAAACCGGAACCCCCGGGTCTTAAACCCGGAAGTCCCTTCAACGAAGAAGCCGAAACCTTCCGTTAATCCAAGTAGAGTCGGATTTAAATAGCTACTACGGTAGCTATGGAAAGTCAAGGTTTCTGAAGGACAAAACTCCACTATCAGATACCATGAATCCTAAAAATAACTTCCCAATCGGCTGTAGCTGTGGCGGCAGATGTGCCGTGAGCCGAACAGCATCCGACATCGTCGTTACAACAGAAGTCGTCAACTTCCTTGAAGCTGGCATGACATCACCCAATTCTATCGTCCTTCTCCGTCAGGATACTCCCCTAACTCCAGATGAAGTTAGGAGACTAGCGCTAGCCTTAGGTGGCGTAAAAAACACCAAGGCCTTCGGAGAAGTCCGTGAAATCAGCTACGACCCAAATTCAACGAAGTCAACCGCCCTCAGCCTCGAAGAGCACCCTCTCCACACCGATGCTTCTTTTGAGGAAGAACCTCCTTCACAGTTCTTGCTGAGTTTCTCACAGAGCGATCACGAAGGAGGTGGCGAAAGCGTATTTATCAAAATCGCGGACATTCTAGCAGCCGCTCCCGAGGAAGTAATCACAGCTCTCTACAAAGCAGACTGCCAATTTTCTCGAGACGATGATGGAGGCTTCACCGATACCTATACTGGCCACATCCTCAATCGTGATGAAAACGGGCGCACTTGGCTCCGTTGGCGCTACGATAAACATGTTAAGCCTATCGTACTTAACGCTCATGGCACCGACGCACAAGCTGCTGTAGAGTGGGTCGCTCGTTTCTTGGAGACTCATCCACCGATTCGCTATTCCGCGCAGTCTGGTGAGACCCTCTTGATCCCGAACAAGTCCATCCTTCATGGTCGTACCGAGCTATCGAAGGATTCTCGGCGCACAGTTTACCGCGCCTGGGTCGCCTAAATTGATTACCTCACCCAAGAAAAATCTTGGGTGAGGTAAATTTGTAAATCTTATTAAATATTTATCATGAAAATTTTATGGATCGGAATGGGTCTAATGGGATCTGGCATGGCCGCAAACCTCCAGAAAAAAGGGCTTTCCACAACAATTTGGAATAGAACACCAGAATCTTCAGGCACTAAATATGCGAAGGAGGCAGGTTGCACCCTAGCGCCATCCTTAGATGATGGACTACACGACGCCGATATCGTATTTTCCTGCGTTACGGACGACAAAGTCCTGGATGATTTATTCACGGATCAAAATCTCTCCAAAATAAAAGCTGGCTCAATCTTGATCGATTGCTCGACGGTTGGCCCCAAAGCCGCTCTTAAACTTGCACAGAGATGCCAACAAAGGAATTTAAGATTCCTAGATGCTCCAGTGACAGGTGGCGACGTTGGGGCTCGCGCCGGGACTTTAACCTTCATGGTTGGCAGCACTAAAGGAGACTTTCAGGATGTTCGGCCCATACTTGAAAAGATGGGAAAGAAGATCGTGCATGCTGGTGATGTTGGAAGAGGTCAGGCTCTCAAATTGGTCAATCAGCTTCTCTGCGCGGAGAATCTCTTAGCTACCGCTGAAGCCTTTAGGGCTGCTGACGCCCTGAACCTAAATCCTGAACTGGTCATAGAAGCATGCAGCAGTGGAGCCGGTGGAAGCTGGCAATTGGAGCACCTTGGGCCCCGCATTGTAAGCGGGGACGATTCTCCCGGCTTCAAAGCAGCCCATCTAAGCAAAGATTTAAATCTACTTCTCTCCGAGCTTGGCCCTGATATTCGACCAATAAATGGCTTGGCTAAAATTGCCAAAGCGTTTTCAACGATTTGTGGCAACGATCTAAATTGGGGAGAGAAAGGAACGCAAATCCTTGCGATTAAGTGGGCTCAAATTACTCAAAGCATCGACTAAGCCTAACTCACCTCCTAGACTTCCCCTACAAAGGTGCGCCTCGAATCGGCGCACCTTTTTTGCCACCAATCAGACCGCAAAATTCAGTCTGATTTGGCGATTGAACCAGAGTGTTCAAGCCCTAGCCTTTTAGACTCATAAACGTTGAACTCCACAGCTTTGAATCCAAGGAGAGGTAGGCTCAAGCCGTAAAAAAGAAGCCTTGAACCATCTATCAGACAGCTTTCGAATCTAGCAATCGTCCGGGCTGAGGCGATGATCCTCAATCTCAGCCTAAAAATACCCCACATTAAGGGACGTTAAGGAATGGGGTTGAGGGAGGAGGCTGGAAGATTGAGCCCGAAGGGTAATCTGGAGGACTAATCCTGAGCGCCCCATTCCTTAACGTCCACCCCTACACTGACACATATACAGATTACAGAGAAGAGAACCTACAGCTACATGATAGAGATCCCGGGGACAGGAAGAGCAAGGTATAGTGTCTACAGAGTGGACGGAGAGTGACATGTGGCTAGACGGAGATGCTCAAGGGTGGCCGAGGAGCGAAGCGACGGCCAGGGGGGCAACGGCCCTTTTCTGAACATCGAAGAGCTGGTCAGTGATGACGGAGCGAAGCGACGGCGGACCACATCTTAGACTCACCCTTCTGTAGCGAGTTCGCGGACAAGGTAGTGGCAAGCTGAAAGGACGGTAGCTTGTCGTCCTTTTCCAAAGCTTCGTAGGACCGAAGCGACGATGGTAGTCATATCAACGTCACATTGATTGAGGTAAATTTGATGAAGCCTTAACGTTACTGCCACTAGTAAGGAGTCGCGTCGGCAAGCATCTTCTGAAATCGAAGCCTCCCGCAGTAGCACCTTTGCTCCGAGTTTGTGAAGACTTCACCAGAGGCCCAAGAAGAGCCTAGCGAGAGGAGGCTGACCTGAGGTTAGGCTCAAACTCGGAGCTCAGGCCAGAAATCGCCTGGATCAAGAGTCTCAGGACTGTCTGAATAAAAGAGATCGGGACGTAGCTCCTTAAGACGTCGCTGCTCTTCTAACGGTGTGCCAGGGGAAAACTTAGCCTTGAGGACTGGTTGAGCTTCGAAGTGCTCTTGTGCGCATTCTCGCATCATTGTAGCTAGCTCTGTAGCTTCAGTGATACGGACAACAATAGCGTCGTTTCGTTGACAGCTACCAATCCCCCTCTTCTCCAAAAGTCGAGAAGGCTCGGCGCAGAGTAATGCCTGTTGTGGGAGAAAAAATTCGGTCGAGAGTTTCGAAGGACCTAATCTGCGTGATCGATCACTGAAGCTTCTCCACAAGCCCGGGAATTCACGGGAAAGAAATGTGAAGGCTTTGCTCCCTTCTGGAGCAGGTGGCGTGAATGGTTCCCAATCGGGAGATGCTGACAATAGCAGTGAAGGATCAAAACTTAGAGACCTTAAAGCTCTATCAGCGGCAACCTGTATCTTTTCTTTGACAGATTTCGGCTTCTTCAACTTTCGCAAGTGTTCTCTACGAGCCCGGTCTCGAAATCTCGCATCTCGCTGCGCAAGTTTTTGCGCTGACATCGTGACCAGCCTTTCCGGCTCACGTGAGTTTAGGCCAGCGAGTAAGTGTTTCTTAAAATCACTGATGCAGAGCTCACACTCCCCGCTGAGAGTCTTGAGATTTTCGTAGAATCCTTTGCCCTGAAACAAGGACAGATACCGCTCGCGCTCGTTTAACGGGCAAAGCTGGCTCAGGCTAAAAAAATTCATGGCATGGACATCGATCTCAACAACACCCGGGAGCCATTTGGTGAGCTTGGTCGAAGAAGCACCACTGTAATAGTTTCCATGTTTCCTGGAGATTCTCTTCATCGAGATACCATTTTCTTCTCCAAGCTTTCGCATTTCAGGCATAAAGGCCCACTTGAGATTGGAGCGTTTGCACCGGGATAGTAACGCTTCCCGCGTTTGGGTATCTTGTCCGACGAAAAAACGGATGATAGCCCCCAACCTTCCCGGAATTTGGTTAATCTTCTCGGGAACGAGATCGTAGGATATCGCCTTTCCTTTGCCGTTGTTCAAGTGAGCCGGGCAGTAGGAACGGGAAGGATGTTGAATGATTCCGTAGTCCGCCAAACGAGAAACGTAATTCTTGTTCCAAATCAGATTCCGCAAGCAACGTGAGTCAAGGCGAGCCCGACCATGCTCTTCAATAAGATAATGAAAGGCTGCCAGGAGCCCACCCTCCCACTTGAAGAGTCTGCTGAAATCCTCTTCCCCGAAGTTTGGAGACTCTTTTAACATGGACTCTGGCGGCGTGATCAGACTTCTAACCATCGTTACATATTGAAATATACGGCTAGTCAAAGGGTGATCGTTTGCCCGGGGTTTCCGGGTTCAGGAACCTTGAAGTCGGCAGGTTTCAAGTATTCCTTTTTCCCATTATCACGGATACGGTAATGCCCTTCTTTTGGAAGGGACATCTTGAAAATCTTGTCATGGAAGATGATGTCGGCGGGGTCTCCATGATGCTCCTTGAATACCTCGAGCTCAGAGTCGGAGAATGCAGGCAGCGGGGTCTTTTCCCATTTTCGATCCTCAAATATTTTATGAATACCGGGGATCCGGATGTCTGCATTTGGGAAACAGCGCTTGTAGGTCCAAATATAGGAGCGTTCGAGCCGAGCGTGCATTTTTGCTAATGTCTCCAAACTGGGACGCTCAGATTCCGGCATCGCGTTCAATCTGTCCACTGCTTGATCAAGATGGGAGTTCTTCAAACATTCTGATGACAGCTGCTGGAAGAAATCCTGGATGAATTTGGGAGACTGACGGGACCTAGAGGGTCTCGTCGTTGGTATATCCGCTACAATTTCTAGCTCCCCGGCATCGGCGGCTTCCGGCAAAAATTTCGGAGCTGATATCGGCGGTGGACTACTAGCCCAAATCTTCTTCTCAATATATTCTACTGCCGAGGGTATGGTAACCATCTTCCAGGGACCTTCGACCCAATTTTTCAATTTCTGGACACATAGAGCCTCAGGTCGCTTCTTAGGATTCACAAAAAAGATACACCTCTTAAGAGTATCCCTATCGACCGAATTGGATGAGGGGTAGCTCTGTAAAAACGTCTCTACCTGATCGATCTCGACCTCAGTGAATGCTGGGGTGAATCGCTTCTCTACACATTTTTTGCGGATGAATTCATGAGCACGTATGACCTTTGAACCAGGTTTGTTTCCAAGTAGTGCCGAGTAGAATTCCTTAGATTCACTGTAAGCGCGCGCAGCGTCCAGTAGCTCGGTTTCAGCTGGGAGTTCGTGTTCTGGCAGATCAGCCAAATCTTTGTAAACGTGTTTTTTCGCCAACTGCTTGGTGCTCTCAGTTGGCAGGGCAGAATAAAGTTTTGAGACCAAATCACTGAAACTTGCCTCGATCATATCGATCCGTTCTTCAGTGAAATCCCTCCCCTCAAGTTCAGCGGCATCTTTACCAGTGACCCTAACAATCCCCAATTCGCGGAGCAGCGTAAGACATTTCTGAAATGCATCATTCTCACTCTCACTCAAACCAATGGCTTGTCTCAGACTGTCCAGATCGAAAGGAGTATTTTGACGATCCCTGAAGTCACCCGTCATACGGACTTCTGGTTCTAAGGTGGCAAGCAAGCGTAAGAGTTCGACAGCAATTGCCTTCGCTGTAACTCCAGCCATTCCAAGACTCTGGAGCTTGGTCGCAAGGACAGAATTTGAGCGAGTCGGTATTTCGACGGTATTAACACTGCGGTTATGGAATAGCTTTGGAGTGCCTAAAAAATAGGTAATGGTAATCATGATCGTTAATAAAAAAAGAAAAAGCCGAGGCAGCAGATCTACCTCGGCCCAATGGGTTATGGATTTAGTGGGTTAATGTGGTCGCACGGGCTTCGGGAACTTCGTCCCAGATCTGGCCGTCAAGAATACGTCCAGTAACCTCCTTATCAGCTCTACCCATAGTGAACCCGTCGATTACCACTTTGGTCCGAGGTGGCTTCGGCAGAAGCTCTATGGGAGCCCAATTTCCCCATTGCTTGAAGTGAAATGCGACATCGTTTGCCGCGCACTGATCTCTCAAATCGGTGAACAAGTTTGGGCTTGTCGGACGTGAATTCCCTCCACTCTCCCCTCCAGCAATGACCCAGTGGATACCGGGGTCATCTCCCTCACTGATGAACGGATTTAGATCGATAGGCCCAAGCAGAGGCTCGCAGCTGAGGAAGCTTACCTTAGCTGGAACATCGAGAAGGATTGGAATTCGTAGATCGGCGCAATCTTGATTTTCAGCCGTCACTCCAATCCAGACGTTGTCAGGGAATTCATCCCCCCATGGCACCATGGTCATGATGTTTTCTGGACGCTTAGTGAGGAGCAGCCAGTCCAACCATGGAGTTGCCTCTATCAGTTTCCAAAGGCGTCTTCTCTCTTCTATGACATCCGGATGATCTTCGAAGACGTCGGCCATAGATGCACAGAATACTCGCGCACGCTGGCCGCGGGCCTCAGCTTCTTTATTCCAACGAACGGGGTCCTTCCAGTTGTTTTCGGTTAAGAGACGGCGCTTAGCCTTCTTGCCCCAGACCTTGTGGCCCACGCGCTTAGAGAGTGATGCTGCGTAGCAATTCGCACATGCTGGAGAGACTTTTACGCAACCCCACCAAGGATTAAAGGTGTGAATCGCCCATGATATTGTAGTAAACTTCATTGTATTTTGTTTTTTATTGTTGCCTGGACGGGATAAATTCCCGCTGGCTGGATTGTTCGAAGATCGCGCTCTTTGCGGGCTCGAACTCTTTTGCCGCTACCGCAAGGATTGGCCTTGCGTTCGGCAGTTTCGCAATCGTGCGTCTAGCACTGACGCATTTTTTATTAGCTCCTTCTCCAACTCTTAGCTGGAGATTACCGGGAAAGATCGAGAGCTTGCAGTAACTCTGCTTGTAGTCTCTCGAACCACTTCGGTGTCTATTTTCTCAGTTTGGTTTTCTAACGCTTTATTTTTATCAATCTCTGTTGGGGTTAGTTTTGGCAGGCTCTGCAATCCTTCTGCAATTGAGGATCATGCTGGTTTAACGATTCGCGCGGAAATATACGCCTCAAGGTCCTCCGTCCGGTAAAGTGCCTTATTCCTGATATCTACCCGGGCAATTGGGAGCTTTCTCAAGGTACCTAAACTTACTCCAAGCATGCTTGCTGCGTTTTCTGGAGAAAGGAGAGGTTTGGGCAAATCCTTGGAGATCTGCTTCATGTATTTCTTAGCGCAGAGGCGGAGCACCTCATCGCGATCGATTTTATCTATCTTCATGGTCTGATATTTTTTGGCTTTCAGGCTATTTCGATGATCTAAACACCACCTCAAATCCTGAATTCGTTGCGACGTTCCCTAATCACGCAACAAAAGTCAATGAAAATTGTTCCCATTCACGCAACGGCGCAACATTTTCATTGGAGGATCCGTCAAAAAATGTCACTTTCTACCACATGGACATCACACCTGACGTACGCGAGCAAGTAAGGGCTGCTTTGGAGAGGCTGGATATGAATGGTGCCGAACTCGCAAAACTAATCGGAGTCAATAGAAGTTGGGTAACTCGTTTACTGAAGCCAGCAGGAGGTCTCAAGACCCTTTCAAATAAACACAAGGTCCAACTCGAACATCATCTCGAAATCCTCTTCGATGATCATAGAGAACGCTCTTTGGCAGCTCATCAGTTCGACCGAATTGCAAACGAAGTGCCCGATTTAGGATCAGCTTTAGGTACAACCCTCCATGAATTTGAAAAAGCAATCTATGGGCTGCCCCTGCTTCACGAAGAACACACCCTTAACATCGGAGTTGAGGTTGTTGAGATGATTGAAAAACAGCTCAAAGAAGGCCAGACCCCGAATCCTTATGAAGTCGGTGAGAAGATATATAAAATTCTGGAAAGACAGCTTAGGAACCAATTTCAAGAATCCCTTGACCAACGCTATTGATCTTTAACTTTTCACACGATGCTGAAGAAAATCAATGGGACGCCCCACGTCACATTCGGAAACACTTCGATCCCAATCTATGAGGTAACTTCACGCCCGGGAACATGGAGAGCCGTATGGAAAGATCGTGATTCAGGTAAACGGAAAGTGATTCAGAGGTCCAGTAAGCCCAAATTGGTCAAAGAAACCGAAAAAATTGCTGAAGAATTGGACAAAGGCTTGGTGAGACTCACCGGACTCAGTCGCGATCAACTTTTCCTTTGCCAAAGGTTTCTCGCAATCGATCCGGATCTCGATCTCATTCTGCGCTTGGAAAAAGAAGCAGCCTTAAAACAAGCCACAGTGGAGGTGGTTTTAAATCGGTTTCTCGAAGAAAAATCCCGCAGTGCCAAATCATCGGTTGGTAATACTAAGCTACTCAGAATACGCCTGAAAAACCTTCTGCCTGATTTTGGTCAGAGAAAGCTAGTCAGCATCACAACAGAGGAACTCGACGAATGGCTTTTTGATTTCGATTGGGCTGACAACACCAAAATCCGGACACGGGCTACCGTGATGCAATTTTTCCGCTGGGCTAAATCCAAAGGGTATTTGGACACCGCTGCCGAAGCGGAGAATATGTTCGATGGATTCAACACAAAAGTTGAGATCAAAGTCTATAGCCCGGAAGAACTTTGGAAAATGATGTCTGAGGTGAGATCCGAATTTCATCCTTGGCTTGCGATTAGGGCATACGCCGGCCTCCGAGAATGTGAACTCTTCCGCAAGGATTTAGACGATCCCAAGGACACGTTAAGATGGGAGGACATCGATTGGGAACGAAAGGAAATCATCGTTGGTGAGAAGGTCGCCAAAACAGGCCAAGAACGGATTGTCGAAATGAACGAAGCTCTGCTTTCTCAGATCTCACAATACCGGGGACAGACTGGATATATCTGCTCCAAAGATCCCAAACGCTCCAATGGCCCTGATGACCCAGCTGAAACAACGCGTCTCGGTGAACTTACAGGGAATGGGTGGATCAGGAACGGTCTCCGGAAGAGCCACATCACCTACGCAGTTGCACTGAACGGAGTATCCAAAACGGCCGACCTCTGTGGCAACTCACACCAGACGATTAAGAAGTATTACCAGAAGACTTTGGAAAGCCGAAAGCACATCGCCAAAGAATGGTTTAAGCCGATTACGTCACCTTGAATCAAGGTGCCACACTTCAATATTGTGTGACATCTGTATGACCTTGAATGGCGAAGGCCCTGAACTCATTGAGTCACAGGGCCTTCATTGGTTACGGGAGTAGGATTTGAACCTACGACCTTCAGGTTATGAGCCTGACGAGCTACCTGGCTGCTCCATCCCGCGATTTTGTTTGTGACCGTTTCCGGTGCGGGCGGAAGCTATGATGGTTACGCTTT
>CALBVA010000323.1 GCA_937969125.1 uncultured Verrucomicrobiales bacterium
CTGCTGAAGCCGACGTAGCCGAGACCGACGAGAGCGAGGGCACCGACGCCGAGGGCGGCGATGTGGTAATTTTCTTTAATCCAGGACATGTTTCGTAAGTGTTATTTGAATTCCGGGAAGGATTGTCCCTCCATGAAGAGGAGGAGGTCAGCGCGGAGGTAGAGGACGATATCATCACTACCGGAGACCCGCTCGAGGACCTTGATCGCGGGAGCGGCGGCGTCGCCTTCAGCAGGCTCGGCTGCGATATCACCAAAGGCAGCCGCATCATCACCGCCGGCAGCAGCGGTTGACGAGCCCTTCCGTTCGGGGATGCTGGCGGGATTAACCACGCGGGCAATGCGAGTCTGGTAGAAATACTTATCGCTGTTAGCAACGGACTCAAGAAACTTGCGGAGAGCGGTTTCCTTGCCGCGGACGGTGAGCTCGATAGGCATGCGATGCGCGATCTCGGGGAGAATTTCCTCAGGAGCAGCAGGCTTACGGGCGCTTTTACCGCGCGCGCCACGTCCAGCCCGGCCACCACGAGGGGGGCGGGCAGTTTGTTTTCTAGGGCGTCCTGCCCGGCCTCCCCGATTTGCCTTTCCCTTACCAGGAGCGGCATTAGGCCAATCTTCCCCTTTTTCAATGGGAAGCTCGGCGCGGTGGAAGTTAACGAGCTGGTTCACTCCAGCTGCAGCCAGCTCTTTGAAGAGCCAGTCAGTGGCTTCCAGTTGGTAATTAAGAATGCCAGTGGCCTTCTCATCCGGCGGACTACCGCTGTAGGCTTTGAAGCCAAGATTAAACTGAGCCGGGAGGGCCTTATTCTCCGGGAAGAGCTCGCGGATAGCGGCAACCTTCTCCGTGAGTGCAGTAGTGAACTCATTGATGGAAATGGTCTCCAGACTCTCAGGGCGGAAAGCCATGACTTTTTCCTGAGCTTCCTTACCCTTGGCAACGACAGCCTTTAGGCTGGAGCGCTTGGCAGCGGCATTCTCCGGAGTGGGATAGGGATTGAGGTTTTTCATCTCCTCCAGGCTGTTTTCCTTCTGAGCGACCTCTTCCAGCTTCTCCTCCAGTTTATCGCCCTGTCCGAGACCGAAGAAGATGATCGCCGCAGCGAGGAGAAGAGTGATAACGAGAAGACCCGCAAGGAACTTGTTTTCTTTGAACCAAGTCATAATTAATATTTTAGAAGGGTTTCTTACTGAAGTTTGATGGGTTTCTTGAGCGGGATGAGTAACTCAAAGGGAGCGGCATAGGCCTTATCAACGGGTTTATTCACATTCTGCTTAATGATGGCGGTGGTGGCCATCGGTGTGCCACCCCATTCGAAGTCGAAGTAGTCCGAAGTGCGAAGTTTCTCGACGATGTTCACCACACCGGTTTGGTCATCGAGGTGGAAACCACGGATGATGAAGCTATCGGCAGACTCGACCTCGGATTTGAGGGCGCTCTTGCCATAAGCGGAGTTCATGAAGGCTTGGTCAATAACCACCTCGCTGCCCCCCCCTTCATCGGTGGTAAATTCAGTGCGAGGCTCGAGATCGGTGATCCAGATTTTCTCGCTGACGAACTTCTCCGCGATGTCATTCCACATATCGACGCCGCTGAGACGCCCGGTCTCGGCAGCGGCATAGGCCTTGATGAGCTTACGGGTCTTTTTTTCCTCGGCGAGGAGACGTTTAATTTTCTTGGCGGAGGACTCTAGCTGGACTCCCTCGGCATCGAGATCCTTGAGATGTTTCTCAGCAGCAGCGACGGAAGTCATTTTAAAGAAGGCCCAAGCACCGAGCCCGGCAAGAAGAAGGGCAGCGGCGGTAACCAAGGCGGGCTTGCGGCGATTAATATCACGCTGGGCCTGCACAACCTCAGGGACAAGATCGATCTGGATTTCCGACTTCTCAGAGGCGCGGAGGCCGAGACCGACCAACTCGCCCATCATGTGGGCTTCGGTAGCGAGAGCATCGACATTGATAGCTTTGCCGACCGAAACGCGGAGGAGTGGATTGAAGAGCTCCACCGGGAGGGAGAGCTTTTCTGCCAAGAACTCGCGGAAGTAGGGAAGATTGGCGGATCCACCGGCAAGGAGAACCTTAACGGGGGCATTGCCGCCATGCTGGCTGCGGAAGAGAGTATTGGTCCGCTGCACCTCGGCAGAGAGGCGGGTCAGGCTGTTCCGGATGACAGTGCCGAGGGCGGCAGCTGCTTCATCGAGCTGACCGGCGTGTCCACCACCGAGGGTGACAAGGCCGCTGGTGAGCTTCGAGTTCTCGGCCTCAGCGAAGGAGACATTGTATTCCTTAGCAATGGCACTGGTCAAGACCGCGCCGCCGATGGAGACGCTGCGGGTGAAGAACTTCTGACCGTCTGCGTAGATGAGGTTAGTAGTCTTGGCACCGACATCGATGATGAGAGTGCTCTCCTCATTACCCTGATAGTTAAAGCGGTAGGCATTGTAGAGCGCGATGGGCGCACAGTCGACAAGGCGTGTTCCGAGGCCGGTTTCCGCGACGACGGAGTTGAGATCATTGAGCGAGTCAGACTTGATGGCGACGAGGACGACCTCGTTATCAATGCCACCGGTCTTGAGCTTTTCCCAGTCCCAGACGACTTCATCGATAGGAAAAGGAACGTTCTGCTGAGCCTCAAACTTCACCAGCTCGTCCATGCCCTCATCCTCGAGAGGTGGCAGCTTGACGAAGCGAACGAAGACGGATTGGCCGGAGAGGGCGTAGGCCGCCTTTTGACTTCCGAGCTTCAAGCTCTTGGCGAGTTCCTTAATAGCGAGCTGGACCTGCGGGATGCGGGCTGCCTCAGTGGCAGGGTCCGCAAGGATGCTGGTGGCTCCGTAGGATTTCAGAACCAAGCCACTCTTGGTGGGTGAAAAGACACCCATGGAGATTCGCTGGGAACCGATATTCAGTGCAATGATCGACTGTTGGTCAGCCATAATTCGTGTGTTTTAGTGCGTAGAGAAAAGTGAATTGGTCCGGTGGGAAACGAGGCCGGACCAAGGATGGAATCAGCTCCTCAAGCTGTGCTTCATCGATGAAGCAGGAAAGATTGAAGTCAAATTAGCGAGCCTTAGGCTTGATCTCTGCGTAACGGTCATACCAGAGGAAAGAAAAGGGTGTTTCGCTTTTGTCGAGGAGGGGGAATTTCTCGGTGCGTTCGGTATTCTTGAGCGGGCGGACCCACCAGCCGGCCTGCTGGCCGTGGCTGAAGAAGCCTACCATCTCGCCACCGTAGTGAATCTCACCGCCGACGGCTTCGAGGGAGTTCTTGCCAGCGCGGTCTTTTCCGGTAATGCGCTTAAGCGTATTAGGCGAGAGATAAACGGAGACATAAGTATCCTCGTCGAAGGGGATATTCACATATTCGATCTCCTTTTTCATCATGTAGGACTTCCGGTCAGTGCCCTTCACCACGATGAACCACTTCACGGTGATGGCATCAAGGTAGCCATCTTTTGGCTCCTGCTTGAATTTCCCGGGCTTAATCTTCACTTCGACCTCAAGCCAATCCTTCGGCCTGAAACGCTTGCTATTACCGGTCTGGATATTTGGCGACTGGAGGTCATCAAAAGCTGGCTTATCCACGATCATCTTATTGTCCTCGCTCCGCTTCGGCATCTCCTGAGCGGTAGCCAGTGACGTAAGAGAACCCGCAAAGGCGAGCGCGAGAAATGGGCGTAGGATTGTGTGCATGGCGGTCGTCGGGTTACGTGATTTCAGCGAAGCTAGGAAAACGTGGCGGGGGACGGCTAGCAAAAAACCCGTATTCCGCTCATATTTTTTAACGATTGACAGTGACTTGGGAATCTGTGGGAAGCCTTTTGACAAAAGCGATTCCCTCACTTCAAGCTCCCACCATGACGCAGCGGGAATTTGTCCGGAATACGATCAAGGAACGGCATGCCATCACGGTGGGTGCGATTGCCGATCAGGAGGCCTTGAAAACAGGCAATCACGCCTGCGATGTCATCGAGCTGCGGCTGGACTCACTCGGAATCAGCGAGGAGGTCATTAACTTCGCAAAAAACTGTGAAGTGCCTCTTTTGATCACAGCCCGGGGAGCGGAGGAAGGAGGACAAGCTGACTGGTCACTAACAGCGCGGCAGGCGGCTTATGATTTATTCATGCCCTATGCGGCGGCGATTGATATCGAGCTGCGCGATCTGGAGGCGCTGGCGGAGATTGTGGAATCAGCGAAGGCGGAAAAGGTGACCATAGTGGGATCTTTCCATAATTTTGAGAAGACTCCCCCGCTCGCGGAATTACGCGGGAAACTCGGGGAAGTGGCGGACATTCATAAATTCGCCCTGCGGGTGAACGGTCGCGAGGATCTGGCGGCGATGCTGGATCTACTAGACAATGAGTCCCTACTCTCCGTGATGGGGATGGGGCCGCTGGGAGCCGCAGCCCGTCCGCTCATGGCTAAGGCGGGCTCGCTGCTGAATTACGGATATCTTGGCGAGACTCCAACCGCACCGGACCAGTGGCCAGCCGGCTTGCTGAAGGAGACCTTGTCAATCTAACCCACGATCTTCACCGGGGCGGGCGGGAGTGAGGCGAGGAAGTTCTTTCCGTAACGCTTCGTGACGACACGGTTGTCCAGAATGACGACCATACCCTCGTCTTTCTTCGTGCGAATGAGACGCCCGACTCCCTGGCGCAGCTTGATAATGGCCTCGGGGACTGAGTATTCCATGAAGGGATTTTTTCCTTCGGCTTCGATTTCCTCCAGCCGCGCCGCCGTGAGCGGATGGTCCGGCACCGCGAAAGGTAGGCGGGTGATGATGACATTACTGAGTGCTTCGCCGGGGACATCGACGCCTGCCCAGAAGCTCTCAGTTCCGAAGAGGACGCTGTGGATGTCTTCGCGGAATTTTTCCACCATGCGCTGCCGCTGCATGCCCATGCCCTGCGCGAGGAGGGTCCAGCCGCGTTCGTCAAAAAAGTCCGCCATAGTCTCCGCGACGGAACGCAATAACCGGTGGCTGGTAAAGAGGACAAAGGCCTTGCCCTCGGTCTTGATAAGGACGCGCTCGATCCAGTGAACAAGCATTTTCTCAAAGTCGTCATCGCGCGGATCAGGCATCGATTTAATGACGTAGATCGCCATTTGTTTTTCGTAGTCGAAGGGGCTGCCGATCTTCACCGCAGGGACGTGCTCCGCGCCGACGCGTTCGCGAAAATAACTCAACGAAGCGTCCCCGGTTCCAAGAGTCGCACTGGTGGTGATACAGGATTTTTCCGGACCGAAGAGGATGGGCCGCAGACGATCCGCGACATTAATTGGGGCGGCATTGAGCGAGTATGAGGTGCCCTCGTTCCCACCTTTTTCGACCCAGTAAACACTCCCGCCATCCTCTTGATCGAGGAAGAGCTTGAGTCCACCATGCATCTCGCGGAGGCGGCGCGCGCCGTCCATGAGTTCATTTTTTCGGGTGTCATCCTCGGTGTCTTCGGCGACTTCCTCGATGGCATTCCAGCACTCCCGCAGCGGCCCGCCGAGGGTATTGTCAACGAGCTCCGGCTTCCGGACGCGGCACTCCTTACCCCACTCGCCGAAGGTCACCGCTTCGCCGACCGACTGGAAGAAGAGCTCACTCTCATCGATGACTTTTTGCGCGCACTCCATGGCGTGCTCAGCGCGGGCGGACTTGAGCAATCCCTTCCCGGTTTTCGGGTGATAGAGGCGCTGGAGATCAAAGCGCAGACCGGCCTGACTGAGTCGGAGGCCGAGCGACTTTGCCGCCACCGATTCCAAGGTGTGGGCCTCGTCGAAGATGACGAAGTCATTCGGAACCAGAAATCCTTTTTCGCCGCCCTCCATCTCCTCACCGGGATCGAGTAGCGAGAAAAAGAGGCTGTGATTGATGACGAGAACCTTCGCTTGCATCGCCCTTTTCCGGGCCTCTTGAAAAAAGCAATTTCCCCTCGGCCCGCAGTTCCGCTGGGTGCAGATGTGCGACTCACTGCAGACCGCGAGCCAGACTTTCAGAGAGGGCTCAAAATTCAGATCACTGCGCGTGCCATCACGGGTGGACTCCGCCCACTTCCAGATCTCCATCACCTCCTCACGCTCGCTCGTGGTGAAAAGATCACCGCCCTGATCCATCGCGCGACGCAGACGAATCGGGCAAAGATAATTTTGCCGCCCCTTCAGAAGGGCCGCCTCGAAATCCTGCGGCAGGAGCTTCTTCACAATGGGGATGTCCTTCCCCATGAGCTGTTCCTGCAGATTAATGGTATGCGTTGAAATGATCGCTTTCTTCCCCTCGCGGATCGCGAACTCGATCGCCGGGATCAGGTAGGCCAATGACTTCCCCACTCCAGTGCCGGCCTCTACGACGAGACAGCGTTCACCCTCCAGGGCATCAGCAACCTCCCCCGCCATTTGCTGTTGCTCGGCGCGGTATTCGAAGTCGGGAGACTTCGAGAGCAGCCCGGTCTCCGAGAAGACCATCCGCATCTCATCCCCGAACGAGTTACCACCACCGAGCGAAATCACTCCGTTGCTTAACCCGTCGCCCTGTCCGGATCAACCGCCATCACCTCGATCGCCCGGGGAAATGCCCCCGCTTCCTTTGCGATCGGCTCACCTCACTTTTCAGTCACCTTCGCCCGCTCCCCGAACCACTTCGCCTCACCAGGGAAATCATTCTTAATGAGAAACTCCTCCAACTTCTGGTAGCGGGTGGACGGATCGAACTTCAGCCCCCAGTGAATCTTCCGCAGGCACACCGGGCAGAAGTGGAGCGGCGCCCGGTCGGTCTCAGGCAGACTGTTCGAGCCGTTCATCAGGCAATGATGGTGAATACAATGCTTGATCCCGAAGGCGTGGCCGGTCTCGTGCGAAATCACCTTCAAGGCACGGAGGAGAGCCTTCTTTTTGTCCTCCTTGATCCCGTATCGCGCGAAGCTGAAGACCCCGCAGCGCTTCTTCAGACGGGCCACCCCGAAGACGAAGTTCCAGCCATCACCAGGGTAGAGGTCGGCCATCGTCACACCCATCATGACGTGAGCATCGTGCGGAACACGTTTCTGGAGCGCATCGAGAAGATCGGTGGAATTGATCTGCTCGCCACGACGGCGGATCTTGCCCGTCTTCTTCACCGTGACCTTCTTCGAGAGCTTCACTGGCATCGGGTGAAAGTAGGCCTCCATGTATTCGCGGAGAGTTTCGAGCGAGGGCGCATCATCCGGGAAGTCGCCTACTGGTTGAAGGTAGATGAACTTCCGTCCGTTTGCCCCCGGCTTGTTCGGGCGTGATTCCAGAAACTGCCGGTAAGTCTGACCCGGTTCTTTACGCGTCGCCAGCCAGTCCATGCCACCAGGTTTTGGAATCGGCTGGAAGTCCTCCCCCGCAGTGAAGGCCGCCTTGAGGTGATCATCCAGCCCGACCAAACTCCCCACCGCCGCCGTCCGCCGCTTTTCATTCGGAACGATAAAGGCCAGTGCCAACGGCAAGCCAATCAACGCAGTGAGGAGGACGAGGGTTTTCTTCATCGGGGTCAAAGTCACCTTAACATGACGAATAAGGTGCGTAATCTCTTAGACTTGCAGAATACCGCGAACACAGGAAGTCTGCGTTCTCCCCAAATCAAATGAAGCTCTTCCCTTCTCCCCGGAGCCTTTTTCTCCGCCTGAGCATCCTAAATGCCCTGATCTTCCTCCTCCCCTTCGTCGCCGGGTGGCATTGGCTGCTGGATCTGGGAAGTAATTTCCAGGTGCAAGCAGTGGGGGTGCAATTAATCCTCATGGTACTCTGCGGGCTATACCGGATGAAGAAGGAGCTCCTCATCTCCTCGCTGCTTCTGATTCCCGGACTCTTCCACCTCTGGCCTTGGGTCGGGTTTCGCTTTGTCCCTGCGGACGCCGTCGGAACCGCTGATGTCATGGTCAAGGTCACCTCATTCAACGTGCTACACGGAGGTGAGGGGAAAGAATTGAAAACGAAGAAGGCGAAGATCACCTCGTTTCTAAAGGAGACTCAAAGCGATATCATTTTCCTCACCGAAACGGATCCGGCGTGGGTGCAGACCGCGACTCAAAATCTCCCCTTCCACTCACACCAAGTTCCGGAGGTCGCCGATCCCTCGTGCTACTCGATGATTCTGAGCAAATACCCCTTGCTGGAAAGCGAGATCATCAGGGTCAATGACGGCGTTTTCCCCATTCTGCGGGCCGTAATTGAAATCCAAGGCGTCCGCATCACCATCATCGGGGTGCACCCGCTGCCGCCAATGGGCTCCGGGTCCGCCGAGCGATTAAGAAAGTATCTCGCAGAGGTAGCGCGATTGGCGGAGTCCGCAAAGACCTCCGAGTCAGCGGGTGGCCCGGTCATCGTGCTGGGTGACCTCAATGTCACTCCCTGGAGCCGGAGATTTACTGAACTCATCCAGCGGGCGGAATTGACCTCGGCTGCGGAAGGCTGGAATGACCTCACCACGTGGAATGCCTTCAAGAAACGCGGGATCCCCTTCACCGGCCTCATGATCGATCACATCCTCCACACCCGGGACCTCAAAACCCGCTCCTACACCGTCACCTCCGACCTCCACTCAGACCACTTCGCCCTCACCGCCGAGCTGGAACTCAAGTAACTACAAGCCCATCAGCCACTGCAATATTTTTGGTTCTTCTGGGTATTTAATGCCACCACTCCCCCCTCCGGCCTTTCTTCCAGGAAGTAGAAGAATTCTGATAAAAGCCGGATAAATTATAGGGACGGAGTTAGGAGATTGAGCATAGGATGCTTTCAGCCCGATGGATGACGATTTCGATGACTCGCTGGATGATGCGCTGTATAATCAGTGGCTGAATTTCAGTTCATCGGGGCAGTGGGATCGGGCGCGGGGGGTGCTGGGGAAGTTGCTGACGCGGGATCCGGATGCGGCGTGGCTGCACACTCAGATGGGGCACACGCTTTACCAACTGGGTGAGTATAAGGACGCGGAGGTTCATTTTAAGCGGTCGATCGTGCTGGATCCGGATGAGGCGGAACCGTTTCAGGGTCTAACGTATCTCTATCTGGCCATGAACCGGGCGGGGGTGGCGGAGGATCATTGCCGGAAGGCGCTACAACTGGATCCGGATGACATTGATAACTGGATCCTGATGGTGCATCTGTGCGTGCACTTCGAGGACCTCTTGCAGGCACGTCAATGCCTGGCGCGGGCAGAGGCGATCGCTCCGCGCGATACCCGGTTGATCGCGCTGCGCACGGAAGTGGGCGCGATTGAAAAAGGAGCGGCCAAGCTCACCCCGAAACAGCAGATCGAGGGTTATGAAAAGATCCTGCGGCAACAGCCGGAGAATGAGAGTGCACACTACAATATTGGCCGTCTAAAGCTCTACGAGACGAAAGACTATCAGGGAGCAGAGGCCTCGTTTCGCCGAGCTCTGGCGATCGATCCGGCGGACAAAAGCAATCAGAAGGCCCTCATTGCAGCCCTCCGAAAACGCGACCCGGTCCTGAAGGTGCTGTGGTCTCCTTTCAACTTCGGAATGGGGATCATGACTCTCTACGCGAAGCTTTGGGATATGAAGTGGCCGATCATTTTTTTGATCTTCACGTGGGAGCCGCTCCTCATCGGCGGGGTCGCGCTGTGGCTGGTTTTTTACGTACTCTTCTGGCCGATGGCCAAGGCTTACGAAGCTCTGACCCTGGTAGAAGTGAATAAGAAGATGGGCCGAATTACGATTTACCGGGGACCCATGGCAAGGCTGCACCGGCTGCCATTTGCCGCGCGCATTGGTATTTTCGCAGCGATCTTTGCAGCGTTTTGGGGAACGATCTCCTTCTTATATTTCAAGGGAGGTCATCAGGATAAGATTCTCAATTGGACGGCCTCGATTGTGGTGGGCGGAGTCATACTTTTGATCGTTTTCGGACTCGTCCTCTGGCTGCGGGATGAGATCCGAAACATCGGGAGGCGGAAGAAGAATGCGCAAATTCCCACTGGCACCCCGCCGTCAATCTCGCAAGCTGGTGTGCCGACTCCCCCACCCCTTCCGACCACCTCACCGATTTTACCGACTGCCAAAGATGAACGAAAAGACGATTGAACTGCTGATGCCCGGCCTGACGGCTGCGCCGGATAATTGGGAGCTGCGGCTGCACCTGGCGGAGCTGCACCATGCGGATGGCCGACGGGCTGAGGCGGCGGATCTTATCAAGGCGGGCCGCCCTTTCCCGAAGGACGAGGAGACGGCATTAGGAATCGCAGGAGTACTGGCCTACAGCGATGCTGACGCCGCTCTGGAGGTTTTGGACGGCGTGATCGCAGAAAATAAAGCCTGTGCAGCAGCTTATCGACTGAAAGCAGAGGTTTACCGGCAGCGCGGGATGGAGAACGAGGCAAGGAAGAATTACAATGTCGCGGCGGTCATTGACGAATCGCTGGAAGATGCGGAATTCGAAGCGTGGCTGGATGATGAGAAGAAAGCTCCCAATGAAACCCGGGAGACCCGGGAAGAGAAAAGACCAATGGCTCTCTCGCACTCCGGCGGGCCGGTGGACTCGAAGGCGGAGGAGATTGATGAAATCCAGCCGGACGACTTCATCGAGACCGACAGCGAAGTTGATGAGATGCTGGCTGCGCAGGAGGAGCTGATCGACTTCTCACACATCGGGGGAATGGAGGCGCTGAAGGAGCGCATTCGCATGAGCATCATCTACCCCTTCAAGAATAAGGAACTCTTTAAGAAGTTTAAGAAGAAGTCTGGCGGCGGCCTGCTCTTCTACGGGCCTCCGGGCTGCGGTAAGACTCTAATCTCTCGCGCGACGGCTGGGGAATGCGGGGCTCATTTTATCAATGTCTCCATCCATGAGATTCTCTCGAAGTGGATTGGCGAGAGTGAGCAGCGCATCCACGAAATGTTCGCGGAAGCACGGCGGAAGGCTCCGACGATTATCTTCATCGATGAGGTGGATGCACTGGGCGTGAAGCGGAGCGATGCGGGCCACACCGCGAGCCTGGTGAATACGCTACTGACTGAGATCGATGGAGCGTCCTCGAACAATGAGGACGTGCTGGTGCTGGGCGCGACGAATACGCCGTGGCGGATCGATAGTGCCTTTCGGAGGCCAGGGAGATTTGACCATGTGCTCTTCGTGCCACCGCCGGATCAGGAGGCGCGGGAATCGATCTTCCAAATCATGCTGGATGGCGTGCCACAGGATTCGCTGGATGTGAAGAAGCTGGCCAAGGTGAGCGACAAATTCTCCGGCGCAGACATTCGCTCAGCGGTGGAGCGAGCCTCCGAAGCCGTCATTCAGGAAATCATGCGGACAGGCAAGGAAGGAGTGGTCACGCAGAAGCAGATGCTCGCGAGTATCAAGGCAACGCGGCCGACGACTTTGGAGTGGCTGGAGCAGGCGACAAATTATGCGAGCTATGCGAATCAGAGCGGGCTGTATGATGATCTGGCAGAGTATCTGCGGGAGGGAAAGTAGCAGGCTGGTCAGAGAAGGGTGCTGAGGCCGGCTTGTGGTCTTTGGCGATGGTTCGGGGTTAGCTTAGCACTTGAAAAATGCCGCCACGGTGAGGTGATACTTCTTGGCGAGGTTTTGCTGATGGGTAGAGTAGTGGAATGAATCGACGTCACCTTCTCCGCTCATCGACCTTTGCCGGAACTTGGTCATTGCTGGCACCTTTTGCGAGAGCACAGGGAGCGAACGAAGAACTGCGAGTGGTGGTCATTGGAGTGAGGGGACGAGGCGGGAAGCATCTAGCCTCAGTGGTCTCCCATCCGAAAGCGCGACTGGTGGGAATGTGCGATGTGGATGAGGGTCAGCTTGAAAAGCGGCTGAAGAAGTATGCGAAGGTGAAAACCTACACGGACTATCGCAAGGTGTGCGAGGATCCGGAGGTGGACGCGATCACGGTGGCAACCTGCAATCACACCCATGCCCTGATTGCGCTGACGGCGGCGGCAAATGGGAAGCATGTCTTTCTGGAGAAGCCGATCTCACACAATATCATGGAGGGCGAAAAGCTGACGGCGGCGCAGGCGAAGACGGGGCTGGTGATGGCGCACGGTTTTCAGAGACGTTCCGAAGAAGCGTGGGCGAAGGCATTCGCCTGGATCGCTGAGGGGAATCTGGGGAAACTGAAGCTGGCGCGCGGACTGTGCTATAAGCCGCGGAAGTCGATCGGAAAAGCGAAGGGACCGGTGAAGGTGGCGGATACAATCAATTACGACCTATGGTGCGGACCACGAGAAGTGAAGCCGCTGAGGCGGAAGAATCTGCATTACGATTGGCACTGGCAGGCGGAGTATGGAAACGGGGATTTAGGGAACCAGGGAGTGCATCAGCTGGATGTCTGCCGCTGGGCGCTGGGCGATCCGAAGTCGCTACCAAAAGAGGTGATGACGGCGGGAGGACGCTACGGCTACGACGATGACGGGGACACCGCGAATACTTCGGTGACGATGGCGAAATTTGACGAAGGGGAGATTCTCTTCGAAGTCCGCGGGTTACCAAAAGCGGGTATGGATTGGAAAAAGGGAATGAATTCGGTCGAAAGAACCTCGGTGGGGAACATCATCGAATACGAGGGCGGAAAGCTGATCGGCGGGCATACCTCGACCTGCCGGGTGGTGGATGCGGATGGAAAGGAGATCAAAAAATTCCAGTCACGAAACGATCACCTTCATGTGTGGGTGGAGGCCTGTCTGAGACAGAAACAGAATGCGATGCACGGGATGGAGAGCGGGCATTTTTCGGCCGCGATCGCGCAGGCCGGAGATTATGCTCAGGAGAATCAGGCTAAGAAGGAGCCGGAGGTTGCAGGAAGATTCAATGAAGCCTTCGGGCGGATGAAGGAGCACCTCGCGGCGAACGGGGTGACGCAACCGGTAGCAATGGGATTGGCGAAGGGGAGCGCGGCGCGGGGGTGGAAGCGAGAGTATCGAAAGGGCTTTGAGCTGCCGGAGGTTTAGGCACTGGAGGTGGTCATGACCGGAGTGAGTCATGCCACTGGGGATGCCACTTTAGTCGAGGATTTGCACTTCGACGCGGCGGTTACGGGCCCGATTGGTCTCGTTGGTGTTCGGGGCGACGGGTTCGGCATCCGCGACACCGCGGGAGGTGAGACGATCGGCCTGAAGGCCTCGTGAGACAAGGAACTTGCGGAGGGCCTGAGCGCGTTCCTGGCTGAGCTTCAGGTTCCCCTCTTTGCTTCCGAGGTCGCAGGTATGGCCCACAATTTCGAATTTAGCTTCGGGGAAGAAGTTCAGGACTTCTCTGACTTGGGAGAGGACGCGGTCCTGCTGGGCGGCGACATTGGCCGCGCCCTTGGCGTAGCGAATGGGATCGATGGTGGCGACTCGCTGCTTCAGCTTGCCGATCTTCTTCTCCATGACGGCGGAATTGAGATGAAGCTGACCGAGCTCGGTGCGGGCTTTGCTGAGCTCTGCGGTGAGCTTGGCAACTTCAGCTGAGCGATCAGGCTTTTCCTGAATTTCCTTACGCAGGTTGGCGATGTCCACGCCCCGGAGAGAGACTTGGCGGGTGAGATTTTGCTTCTCGGACTTGAGGCTTTCGAGTGAAGCGGTGAGGGAATCAATCGCCGTTTGATAGGAGGCATTGGAAGTGGCCATCTGGCTGAGTTCCTTTTCGGCGGCAGCGAGATTCTTCTGAAGTTGATCCCGCTCAGCCTGGAGGGCCTTCTTGTCCTGACCCAGTTTTACGGCGGCCTGCATGGCGGCAGTGTTTTTGGCAAGATCAGCAGTCAGGGTCTTCTGCTTATTGAGCAGGGTGGCGTTGGCTTTTTTCAGGGCCTGCGCCTGGGCGGCCTGCTTTTGAAGTTCGGTGATTTTTTCCTGCACGTTTTGCAGGGCGTCCTTGGCGATGGTGAGTTCCTTATTGGCCTCATGAAGCTCCATCTTGGCATTGTTCGCGGCCATCGCGGTCTCCATGGCCTTGGCCCGAGAGGCTTCCAGAGCTGTCTGGGTGGTGGTCAGGTTTTCACGGGCCTTGGTGAGTTCTTGAGTAGCCTCGGCGAGGTCCTTTTGCAGAATTTCCTCCTTTGCTTTGAGAGAGGTGACTTCCTGACCGAGCTTCTTCGCGGTGGCAGCGGCTTCCTTGTTTTTGGCGAGATCTTTTTGCAGCTGGTCGATGCTGGCGGTGACTTTCTCGATCCGGGCTTGTTGCGCGGATTGTTTTTTAAGGAGATCGGCGTTTTGTTTTTTCAGCTCGGGAACAGTTGCGGCGATGGCAACGGCTTCGGCAGCTTCCTTTTTGCTAGCGGCGAGAGCGGCTTCACTGGCCCGAAGGCCGGTTTTGGCGTCGGCAAGTTGCTTGGAAAGCTTCGTGCGCTCGGCGGTGAGGACAGGGACTTTTTGACCAAGAGCTTCGGCCTTGGCTAGAGCATCGCGATTGGCATCAAGAGCCTTTTGCATGTTGCCGATTTTCGCTTTGGCAGCTTCGATGTCTTTGTCCAAGTTGGCCTGCTTTTCGAGAAGGTCAGCATTGGTCTTCTTCAGGTAAGGAACCTCGGCGGCGATCTTCAATTGGGCGGCGAGTTCATCCTTGGCTTTCTTCAGCTCACCAGAGCGGGCAGCGAGACGATTCTCGAGATCCTTGCGGGCCTTCAGGAGGACGGGAACATCGAGGGAGCGGCTCTGTTCAGTGGCGAGGTCAGAGCGGAGGCCACCGAGTTCTTTCTCGCGAGCATCGAGCTTGGCGATGAGGGATTCCTTTTCCTTCTTGAGGCCATCGATGGTTTTTTGAGCCCTCTGGCCGGAGGCATTCGCACTGCGAAGGCGGGCGATCTCGTCCTCACTCTTTCCAAGCTTCTCCTTGAGAGTCGAGGTTTCGTTTTTCAATTGCTCGATACGAGCGACAGCTTCGCGGTGGTCTTTTTCGGCAGCAGCAGCCTTGTCATTAGCCTCCTTAAGACGGCCGAGGAGGGCATCGCGCTCACCGCGGACGGCCTGGAGTCGGCCAAGAGTTTGAGCCCGGTCGAGGGACTCATTGGAAAGGGACTTCCGGAGAGAAGCGGCCTCCTTTTCGAGCTTTTTAAAATGAGAAAGCTCGGTCTTGGCGATGAGGAGGGCCTGGCGTTCCTCGTGAAGCTCGCCCTGGAGTTTGGTGAGATCTGACTGAAGCTTTGCAGTGCGGGTGGCGGACTCTGCGGACTGCTTTTTACCGGACTGGCGGAGAGCGGCGAGTTCAGCGGTGGAGGTTTTGAGCTTCTTCTGAAGCTCGCGGACCTTGCCGCTGAGGTCAGGGACGCGGGTGGCCTTGAGAAGCTTCCCGTAGTCCTGCTGGAGGGTGCCGAAGTCCTTCAAGGTGGCCCCGAAATCGGCCTCGAGGTCGGTGACGATCTTTACGAGTCGCTCGCGCTCGGCGCGGAGCTGTTCGAGGGCCTTTTGATCCTCCTGTGCGGTGACAGGAAGGAGGGCGGTCAGCGTGATCGCCGATGAGAGGAGAAGGGATTTTTTCATGGTCGCCAGGGTTTTAGGAAAAGTTCCAAATGTGGTTTGATGAGACAAGGTGAATTGCGGGAATGGGTGATCGCTCATTTTGCGTTTTTTTTCTGCACCCACTTGGCGACGGGTGCCCGTCCGGGAGGGCGGGCTTCGGTGGGTGCGATCTTGGTGAGAGAGTCGCCGAGTTCGGCTCGTTTTTTGTCAGCGAGGGATTTCATTTTAGCAATGACCTCCGGATGTGAAGCGGCGAGGTCTTTTGATTCACCGGGATCGATTGAGAGGTCGTAGAGTGCGAGCCCGGTGGTGCCGGATCCGTATTTTCCGGGATGCCCGTCCTTTCCGGGAGCGACGAGTTCGTCACGCCAACGATGGGGAAATTGAAGCTTCCACTTTCCCATACGCATGGCCTGGAGTTCGTTCTTACCGTAATAAAAGAAGTAGGCCTCATGAATGGGTTCGGATTGGGCGCCGGAGAGGACAGGCCAGGCGTCGCGACCATCGATTTTTTTCACAGGGAGTTCCGCACCGATGAGCTTCGCGATGGTGGGGAGGAGGTCGATGGTCATGAGAGGTGTGCTGACGATGGATCCGGCTTTGAGCTTCGCGGGCCATTGGATAACGCAGGGAACGCGGACCCCACCATCCCAACAGGTGCCCTTGGTGCCTCGTAGGGGACCGACTCCGCCGGCGTGGTTTCCATAGACCATCCATGGGCCATTATCGGAGGTGAAGATGACGAGGGTGTCATTGGTGAGGCCGGATTTTTCGAGAGCTTCGAGGATACGGCCAGTGGACCAATCAATCTCGTGCATGACGTCGCCATACATTCCCTGGGCAGAAGTTCCCCGATGCTTTTTTGAGATGTAGAGCGGGACGTGGGGCTGGGGATGAGCGAGGTAGAGGAAGAAGGGTGACTTGGCATGTTGCTCAATGAAATTAACCGAGCGCTCGGTGATCCAAGTGGTGACATCTGTCTGGTCGCGGAGGCGAAGAACGATCTCATCATCCTCGATGAGCGGGAGCTCCGGGTAGGCATTGGAGAAATGAACGGGGCCGTGGGGCCACATGTCATTCGAATAAGGGAGGCCCAGGTAATCATCGAAGCCGTGATTCACGGGAAGGAATTTTTTCTGATATCCAAGGTGCCATTTGCCATACATCGCGGTGGCGTAGCCGGATGACTTACAAAGCTCAGCGAGGGTGGTCTCGGAGGGGTTCAAGCCGACCTCATGGTGTGGAAAGAGGGCTCCATGGATACCGATACGATTCGGGTAACATCCGGTAATAAGGGCCGCGCGAGAGGCGGAGCAGACGGGCTGAGCGACGTAGAAATCGGTAAGCTTCACCCCGTTTTTCGCGATAGAATCAATATGCGGAGTCTGCCATCCTTTCGCCCCGAAACAGCCGAGATCGCCGTAGCCCATATCATCACAAAGGATGACGACAATATTGGGCTTCTTCTCCGCTTGGCAGAGCTGACCAAGGCCTAAAAGACCGAAAGTGGCGAACATCCGGATGAGGGCTAACTTCATCTGTAAACCTCACCACACCCGCACCGTAACATCAATCTCCATGAAACAACTTCTCCTCCTCCCCCTGCTCTTCTCCGTGATCTTTGCTGAGGAGGTGAAGGAAGGGCACTCCCACCAGGGGCATGCATTCAATGAAGGACCGCGCCAGGCCGGGCCGCTGATGGGGAAGACGGGTGAGGTGAGTTTCCCAATCACGACCTCGTGGGAGCAAGGGCAGGCCTTCTTTAATCAGGGCGTCGGGCAGCTGCACGGATTTTGGTATTACGAGGCAGAGCGCTCCTTCCGGCAGCTTCTCGCGAAAGATCCCGATTGCCTGATGGCCTACTGGGGATTGGCGATGGCGAACGTCGAAAATTCAAAGCGGGCGAAGGAGTTTCTAGAGAAAGCGGGGAAATTAATCAAAGACTCCCAAGTTACGGATCGCGAAAAATCCTATGTGAAGGCACTCAGCCGCTTCCACGATGACAAGAAGGAGAAGAATCGCGACAAACGGGCTAAGAACTACCTCCGCGATCTTGAGGACCTCATTCTCACACATCCGGAGGACATCGAAGCAAAGGCATTTTACGTCTGTGCGAGTTGGCAGCTGAATCACAAGGGCGCGTCGATCGGTAGTCACATCGGACTGGATGCCATCCTGGAACAAATCTTCCAGCAATCTCCCAATCATCCCGCTCATCACTATGCGATCCATCTCTGGGATTACCGGAAGCATGAACAGGCTCTGGACTCCGCCGCGAAACTCGGCAGCACCGCTCCAGCCATCGCGCATATGTGGCATATGCCCGGGCATATTTATTCGAAGTCGAAGCGCTACCACGACGCGATGTGGCACCAGAAGGCGAGTGCGTGCATCGATCACGCGCACATGCGTGCGAACTTTCTGCTGCCCGATCAGATCCACAACTACGCGCATAATAATAACTGGATCGTGGAAAGCTGCCGCTACCTCGGCGACAAGGACGCCGCGATCGCAATGGCGAAATCCCTCCTGGCCAATCCGCGCCATCCTTCCATCAACTCGACCGACAAACGGGGTTCCTCACGTTATGGCCGGACCTCATTGATCGAAACACTGGAGGACTTCGAACTCTGGCAGGAGGCTCTCGATCTCTCGCAGACCCGATGGCTCGATGAGGACACGAAGTCTGATGACAATGAGCGCCCGCGCCTGCGTCTCCTCGGTCTGGCCAATTACCACCTCGGAAAAAAGGAGGAATTGATGGAGGTGATCGGGAAGCTCGACGCAATGTTGATGCGCGGGATCTCCGCGCAGAATACCGCCGGTGAAAAAGCCCGTGCCAAGGCGATTCGGGAGAAGAAGGGTGACAAGCAAATCGAGAAACTCGTCAAAGCCGCCCGCAAGAAAAAGAAGAACCTCGTGGAGAAAAACAAACGCCCTCTGAAAGTGCTCCGTGGCTGCCTGGCCGAACTGAACGGCGACCTCGGAACGGCCCGTGAATCGATCAAATCAATCCGCTCCGCCAGCCTACAGTCACTCCGTCTTCTCGCTCTCGGCGATCATAAGGAAGCTGCGAAAAAGGCACACGAAGTCCTCAAAAAAAATGACCGCCACGCCCTCCCTATCGCACGCGCCCTCCACGTCCTCGCCAGCTGCGACGAACTGAAGAAGGAGCACTTTGAAAAACTCCGCGAGGTCTCCAGCATCATCGATCTCGCCGCCCCACCCTTCGCCCGCCTCGCTCCTGCGGCGAAAAAACTCGACCTGCCTGCCGACTGGCGCAAACCGCACATCCCGGCTGACGACCTCCTTCCCCGCCCTGAGCTCACCGACCTCGGCCCGCTCCACTGGTCGCCACCCGCCGCGCCGGAGTTCAGCCTACCAGATCAGAATGGCACCCGCATTTCGCTCGCCGATTACCGGGGAAAGCCACTCGTCCTCATCTTTTATCTCGGAGCCGGATGCCTGCACTGCACCGAGCAGCTCACTGCCATCGCCGATGGTTTCGAGAAATTCCGCGAGGCCAATCTCCCCGTCATTGCCATTTCTACCGATACCGTCCCTGACCTTAAAAAATCACAGGACAACTACAGCAAAGGCACCATTCCTTTCCCACTTGTCTCCGATCACGCCCGCGATGTTTTTAAGGCATACACGGCACACGATGACTTTGAAGAACAGCCACTCCACGGCACCTTTGTGCTCGATGGAAAAGGCCGCATTCTCTGGACGGACATCTCAGCCGATCCTTTCATGAAGATCGACTTCCTCATCGAAGAAGCGACCCGCCTTCTGGACCTCCACCAATAATCCCCCATAAACGCCCCCCTTTCTGCCTTCTCGCCAGCCAGGCTCAAGCGACCTCCATCGCACAGCTCTAGAATAAAGAATACCTTGCCGCCCATTCGCGTCAACTTAAGAGCCAAAGCCAAGTTCGAATGAGGGATAGGCG
>CALBVA010000324.1 GCA_937969125.1 uncultured Verrucomicrobiales bacterium
GTGCTCCAAAAATCCGCGCCATGCAGATCATCAATTCGTTGGAGAAAAATAAGCGCAGTTCCTACTCTGGAGCGGTCGGCTACTTCGGCTGGGATGGGAATCATGACTCCTGCATCGCGCTTCGCACCTGCCTCGTGAAAGACGGGAAGGTTTACATTCAGGCTGGAGCCGGAGTCGTCGCCGACAGCGTGCCCACCTATGAATACAATGAGACCGTCAACAAGGCCGCAGCCATGATGCGTGCTGTCGGTCTCGCCAAGACCCTCCAGCAGTGAAAGAAGTCTTTCGCCATCATGAGCTGATCCGCGTCAGTCATTTCCGCGACCTCGTCGAGGCCGCAGGCATCCCGACAATGCTGCGCAACGAGCACCTCGTCCACGGGGTCATCGAGATTCCCATCCCGGAGTTCTACCCAAACCTCTGCGTCATGAACGACGCCGACTACGAAGCCGCCTGGAAAATCATCGATGCTCACATTGCCAATGAAAAATCAGATCACGGCCCCGATCTCATCTGCCCTAAATGTGGCGAGAAAAACCCCGGTAACTTCGCAGAATGCTTCTCCTGTCAGAGCCCGCTCGGAGATAGCGATTGATCCCAGAGCGAAGGGTTAACAGTTGAGAAATTCCGCCCCACCCGTCATCCTTCCCGCACATGCTTGTTGTCATCGATAACTACGATTCCTTCACCTACAACCTCGTCCAATACTTCGGCGAGCTCGGTGCCGAGATGAAGGTACTGCGAAATGACGCCGTCACCATTGACGAGCTTCGCGATCTCAACCCCTCCCGCATTTGTATTTCCCCCGGTCCCTGTACTCCAAACGAGGCCGGGATTTCCTGCGAGGTTATCCGCGCCTTCGGGGAGCAATTGCCCATCTTCGGTGTCTGCCTCGGCCATCAATCCATCGGCCAGGTTTTTGGAGGGGAGGTCGTCCGGGCCGAGACCTTGATGCACGGCAAGACCTCCCTCATCCATCACGAGGGGAAGAGTGTCTTCAAGGGCCTCGCGAATCCTTTCGAGGCCACCCGTTATCACTCACTCATCGTCAAAAAGGAAACTCTTCCTGATTGCCTCGAAGTGACTGCCTGGACTGATGATGGCATCATTATGGGTCTCAAGCATAAGGATCTGAACATCCATGGGGTGCAATTTCACCCCGAATCCATTCTCACCGATTCCGGTAAGGAGATGCTGCAGAACTTTCTCGATCTCTGATCCCGCGATCAAGGTTCGCGGATTACCGCCCGGATAAAAATCTCATCCGGATCGCCCGGAATCGGAAGACTTCGTGTCTCCGCCGCGGCTGGCGGAGTGGTGTCATTGAGTGGAGAGGGTAGGGGAAACCAGCTGAGCAGGTCGTAGGACCCCTCTACCAAGGTGCTGCGATTTGCGGCCACGGGAACCGAGACCGAACTGGGGCTGATTTCGATGGCGAAGCGATCTCCGGAATTCACCGGGTTGGTCCCAGCAAGGAATTCCAGGTAGTTCTCTTGTCCATCACCATCGGCGTCTTCGTCTTTCCCGCCGATGCCCAAGTCCGCCGCCCACTGTGCGTATGATTTTCGCGTTACGAGGTCTCCATTGATCCATTCTTTTAGAAGCGCCACCGCTTCCAGATCGATTTCGTTCGATCCCACCGGCGGCATCCGCACCTCTCCCTCGCTCAGTCGCGTTAGCAAGATGGAGTGCTCCTCATTCCCTGGTATCAGGATGCGGTTCGCACTATCACCGAGGTTGTCCGAAGCCAGCCCGTTGATCAATCCCGCCATGTCCGTCATCGTGGTGATCCGTGCGTCAAAGTCCCCGGAACTACCGGCGCCCGAGCCATCGTGACACATCGCGCAATTCACCTGTAGGTAAGCCCGCACCCGGGCCTCCACACTCACTGCGTCATTGTCGATTTGCGGATGCTTTGGCAATCTCGTGGCCTCCGCCGGCGTTGCATCCAGGAAGCCTGCACAGGCCAGGTCATCAATCTGTCCCTCACGGTTCAGTTGCCGCGTGTTGAATGACAGTGCCGAATTTTCCGTCGCGACATGACAGGTCAGGCAGCTCTCCCGCGAAGGAAAGCTCCACCGCTGCACCCGATCCACTCCGTCCACCTTGATCGTGAGATCCTCCTCGAATCCCGCTGCGGCCACCAGTTCGGCATCGCTTTGGTCATCACGCCAGCGGTAAGTCAGACCGTAGGAGCCTTCGTCCGTTTTAATGAGGAAGCGTGTTTCCAACTTCCGCGCTGTCTCCTCGTCGCCGCGCGTGCGCTCCAGATCGAAGTGTTTAATCCACACCTGTCCGGTCGGGAAATTCCATCGCCCCTGCTCCGAGTAATTGATCCGGCTGGTCAGATCGGGCATCGCGAACCACCGCTTCTTTTTTGCGTAATCTGACCAAAATGGCTGGTTGATCTCATAGGCATAGATTCCTGCTGCCGGGGTGAGATTGGATAGATCCGTGAAGGCTCCCGTCTCCGAAAGCAGCAGCGGAGGATCATTGACGCCCTCCTCCCTGACCAATCTCCGCACTTGTCCGCTGGTGATATTGCAGGCCAATAAATCACCATTCCGAGGGTCCGCTCCGAAGGCCACTAACCGACTTTCTCCTTCGATTCTCGTCGAGGTCCACGTTCCCTCCTCCTCCCGTAGCGACCAGACATTCCCCGTCACATAGTCCGAAAAGATGTAAGTTCCTGCCAGTTCACTTAGTCGCGATCCCCGATAGACCACACCACCCGTGATGCTGAGCCCTTGATCCGAGCCTGAGCCATGACGATACTCGTGAATTGGATCGTGCGGACTGTATCCCTCCGGTACCTGATTTCCTTCCGGACCGTTCGTAAATGCGTGTAATCCCTCCCGCCGGGACCAGCCACAATCTTCCCCGCCTTGCACCAGATTGACCTCCTCATAAAGCCCCTGACCCACATCCGCCACGAAGCAGCGACCCGTCGGGCGGTCGAAACTAAAGCGGAAGGGATTCCGCAATCCACTGACCCAGATCTCCGAGCGCACCGTGGCGTAGCTCACCGACCCGCCTTGGTGATCGAAGGACGTCACTCCGTCATTTGGATCGGGATCTACGAAAGGATTTCCTGCTGGGATCTTGTAGCTTCCGTCCGTGATCGCCGAATCCGGCTCGGTGATATTGGCATCCTGCTCGTGAGAATTGGGCACCAGCGAGTCCGGGCGGTCGTCAACGTCCACTCTCAGGATCGCTGAGAAAAAGTCCCGATCAATCCGGTTTCCATTGTCGTAAAAATCATTACGGCTCCCCTCATCACCGACTGAAATGCAGAGAAAGCCTTCATTGTCGAAGTGGAGATCGCCCCCGTTGTGATTCCCCGCCTTATCATACTGCGTGATCATCGCGGTGTGGGTGGTTGATGAAACGGGGATCGTGACGTCATCGCGGAAATCACCCGTCGTCCCCGAGGCCTGAATTACGGCCACCCGTTGGTAGAGGCGATTCCGGTTTCCGATTCGCAGGCTGTAGAAGACGAAAATCCTTCCGTCATTTTTGAAGTCCGGATGGAAGGCGCAGGCCAGAAAGCCACTCTCGGAACTCTGGGAAAGACTGACCCCGAGATCGTTCAGATCCAGGTATTCGGTCACCGTATTCGTGTTCAATTCGATCCGCTTCAGGATTCCGTTTCGCTCCACCACGAAGAGGTAGCGATTCTCATCCGGCATCACCGCCAGATTGACCGGTCTGTTGAAGGTGACACCGGTAAAGGCATTCTCAAAGGTGTAGTCACCCTCAGGGGGAGCCGCCACCGGGAAATCCAGGCTCTCATTGGCGATCCGCGTGAGATCACCGGCTAAGAGGGGAATCAGCAGGAGTGGTAGAAGAAGGAGCCGAAACATAGGAATCAAGGTGACTCCGCATTCAAGATAGTGCAACTCTCCATCTGGCCCGCTGATCAATCTTCTTAGAAAAATCAATCTTAAAAATATGACAAAAACGTCAGATTTGGGCTCGCCTTGGGAGGAGATGAAAGGCATTCATGCGTTTCCTACTTATGCTCACAGTCCTCCAGATCCTCGGTGCCCTCGGCGTGTTTTTGTTCGGAATGAAAGTCATGTCCGAAGGCGTCCAAAAGTTTGCTGGTGCGAAGATGAGGGCGGCTTTGTCCTCGATCACCGGTAATCGGTTTAAAGGAGTCCTCACCGGTCTTGTGACTACCGGTCTTGTCCAGTCGTCTTCCGCGACCACTGTGCTGGTCGTCTCCTTTGTCAATGTGGGCCTCCTCACTCTCGTCGAATCGATCGGGGTCATCATGGGGGCGAACCTCGGCACCACCCTGACGGCTTGGATCATCGCTGCGGTTGGTAAGTTCAGCATTGCTAAGATTGCCGTTCCCATCGTGGGCGTCGGCTTCCCGCTTTATTTCGCGGCCAAGGGTAAGTGGAAGTCCATCGGTGAGTTTATCGTTGGCTTCGGACTCCTCTTCCTCGGTCTTCACCTTCTGAAAGGTGCTGTGCCCGATCTCAAGTCCACGGTAAAGGGAGATGAGGACGTTATTGCTAACATCAAATATTTTATCAATCTCTTTAGTGATAAGGGGTATTTCTCCTATGTTCTTTTTATGATTGGTGGGATATTTCTCACTCTGATCGTACAGTCCTCCTCAGCTGCGATGGCAATCACTATTACCTGTGCGACTCAGGGATGGTTCGGTGATGACGCCTTTGAAGCCTTTAAGATCTCTGCTGCTGTTGTCCTCGGGGAGAATATCGGAACTACCGTTACTGCTTGGCTGGCCTCTCTCGGGGCCAGTACCGAAGCGAAACGGGCAGCTCGTGCCCACTTTCTCTTCAATGTCATTGGTACCGCCTGGATGCTGATAGCTTTTGTCGCGTTTACCGCCGGAGTCTGGGAACTCACTAAAATTCTGCCGGAAAGTCTGCGGTCTGCTAAGGATTCGTTCAAGGAGACCGAGGTGGGATTCGCAATCGCCATCTTCCATACCACTTTCAATCTAATCAACGTCTTGGTGCTGGTCTGGTTCATTCCTCAAATCGCCAAG
>CALBVA010000325.1 GCA_937969125.1 uncultured Verrucomicrobiales bacterium
GAAAAGCCTGCCCTTCCCGAGAAGCCTGCCCTTCCCGAGAAGCCTACCCTTCCCGAGAAGCCTACCCTTCCCGAGAAGCCTGCCGCTCCCGAAAAGCCTGCCGCTCCCGAAAAGCCGAAGGCTCCGGAAGTTAAAACTCCCACTGAACCAACCGCTCCCGTCGGAGATTAAAATTCCGGGCGAAATCCTTCTTTCTTTCCGCTCCAACTTGGGGCATCAAATCTCAAACAAACCTAAAACGCCGTGTTCGAAAAAATCATCAGCAAATCTCCCGAGGACGCCCCCGCTCCACGTCCTGCTTCGCCAGCCGCCGCCGCTACCCCCATGGAAAATCCACGGGCTGCTGCCGCACCAGCCCCTGCCGCCAGCCCAGCACCTGCTGCAGCCGCACCGACCGGAGGTCAGCGTAACATTCTTAGCAACGACGTTCACATCAATGGTTCCGTCCGCTTCACCAATGACCTCCTTGTTGATGGCCGGATCGAAGGTGAAATCACTTCCGACGGTGCCCTCACCGTCGCCGAGAACGCCCACATCAAGGCTGAAGTAAAGACCAAGTCCGTTGTCATCTACGGAAAAGTCCACGGCAACATCTCCTGCACCGACCGCGTCGAGATCAAGGCCTCCGCCGAAATGGTGGGCGACCTCAAAGCAGGCACCCTCTCCATCGAGCCTGGTGCCATCTTCGTCGGCAAGTCCGAAGTCGGTGCCCCCACCGCTGCGCCCAAGAATGAAGCCTCAAAACCGAAGCAACAGGGAAACGGGAACGAAAAAAAGCCCCAGCCCGGGAACAACAGCGGCAACAAGAACCAGGGAAACCCGAACAAGGCTTCCTAGATTTTTGACCGACCCGCTCCACGAAAACCATGCCATTTGGATTTCTCAAGGAGCGCGGCAAAGGTCCCCGGAAAATCTCCTGTCCTCTCTGTAACCACCGCCAGACGGAATCTCCGCTGGCGGTGTCTTCTTTATGCAAAGGCTGCGGAGCCTACCTGAAACTTGATGGAGGGAAAGTCACCGCAAAGGAGGCGGAATCCGAAAACCCCTTCGCCAACCGCCCACCCCAACCTGAGCTTCCCCCGAAGCCAGAACCGGAGAAAAAACCAGCCCCGGCGAAAAAACAGAAGGTCACCCCCACAGCAGTCCCTCCGCCACCCCTCCAGGCCGCCCCCGCCCGAAAAACCCCGGATTCTTCAGATTCCTCAAATCAGCCCCCACCACCGACATCAGCGGAACCACCGGAATCGCCCGCTCCAACCACGCGCTTCAGCGCCGCTCCTCCAGAAGACGCCCCAGCCTCTTCAAAAAAGCCTGGGGAAGAACGTCTTGCCACCTGCTTCGAGTGTGGAGACTCGCACATGGCAAATGCCCGTGCCAATTCCACCCAATGTCGATCCTGCGGCCGCCTCATCAGCCTCGAAAATCACGAGATCAAGATGGCTACTAGCAGCCGTATCCAGACTCGTGGTGATGTCTTCATTCATAAAAAAGGCAGTGTCACTGGCTCGATCATTCAGTGCCACAATCTCACTGTCGAAGGGAGCTTCGGCGGCGGAGTGGAATGCTCCGGCACCCTCACCCTGCGCCGCCATGCCAGCGTGACGGGAAAAATCACCTGCGATAAACTACTCATCGAGCGACGCGCCAAGGTCGAATTTCTAGAGACCATCGAGACCAATGAGTGCCAGATCGATGGCAACGTCACCGCTGACATCTACTGCCGCGGGCTTCTCGCTCTGCAAAAGCGGGCCACCTTGCACGGCGACATCAAGGTCGGTCGCCTGGCCGTGGCCGAGGGAGCCAAGCACAGTGGAAAGATCCAGATGGGTGGTTAATGAAGCATCCTCCCCAAGATCGAGCTGACTAACCGGTCTTTTAATTCTGGCACAGCACGGACCTCTCGCTGAAACTCCCAGCATGTCATCCGCTCCAGTACTTGATCTTAAAGAAGATATCCTGCGTCTCAAAAAAGAGCGCAACGCCGTCATCCTGGCTCACAACTACCAAATCGGCCCCATTCAAGATATTGCCGACTACGTCGGCGATTCCCTAGGCCTCGCCTATAAGGCACAGGACACCGACGCTGATGTCATCGTCTTCTGCGGAGTCCACTTTATGGCCGAAACTGCCAAAATCCTTAATCCCACCAAAACGGTGGTCCTCCCGGACAAGGATGCGGGATGCTCATTGGAGCAGGCCTGCCCCGCCGATAAGTTGGAGGCTTACTTGAAGGAAAACGCAGATAAGAACTACTACGTCATCGCCTACATCAACTGCTCCGCCGGCGTGAAGGCTCTCTGTGACGTCATCTGCACCTCGGGTAATGCCCCCCGCATCGTCAATCAGGCACCCAAGGACCGCCCCATTCTCTTCGTCCCGGACGCCAATCTCGGACAATGGGTCATCGAGCAGACCGGCCGCCAAATGGATCTCTGGGAAGGATCCTGCTACGTCCACGTCGAGTTCACCCGGGACTCCATCCAGAAGATCAAGGACGAGTATCCCGATGCCGTCGTAGTCGCCCACCCCGAGTGCACAAAGGCGGTCCGCCTCCTCGCTGATGAAGTCTGCTCCACTGAAAAGATGGTGCACTTCTGCCGCGAAACTCCGGCCCAGAACGTCATCGTGGTGACTGAGTCCGGCATGCTCCACCGCATCCAGAAGGAAGTGCCGGAGAAAAATCTTATCCCCGGACCGACCGATCATTGCGCCTGCGCCGACTGTCGCTACATGAAAATGAACACCCTAGAGAAGCTTCACGCCTGTCTCGACAAGCTCGATCCGCAGGTCGAACTTCCGGAGAACGTCCGCGCTAAGGCCGAGATCTCATTGGTCAGAATGCTGGAGCAGTCGAAGTAATCCGCCACCGAGTGTGAGGTGTCATTTTCATCTTTGGAGATACAGTCTCCCCCTCGACAAGCTCACCCTTCGGTGCTAACCGTCCTGCAAACAACGTCCTTTCGTTCACCTCACTACCATGGAACTGCTTAAAGAAATCTTCAGCCACCCCTTCACCTGGGGTCTTCTTCTTGGACTTCTCATCTCCTTCTTCACCTGGAAGTCCGGCTTCTCCGCTCGCCGGAACATGAAAAAGGACGTCAAGCGCGTGGAAGCGGAGAGCAAGGAGCTCCAGCAGCATCTCAACACCCAACTCAAGGTGAATGCCGAGGGCAATGACAGCCTCCAGAAAAAACTGGAAGAGCTGCGGGAGCAGAATGAAACCCTCCGCGTAAATCTCAGCACCGTGCAACAAAAGCCCGGTCGCGCTGAAATGCGCCAGCTCACCGTCATCGAGAACGCCATCGGACTGATGCGCGAGCAGGCTCCGGGATTTGCCCAGGCTTGGGAAAAAGCTCTGCGACAGGCCGAAAGCGACTACGAAGCCGGAGAAGGCGGACTCAAAAAACTCGTCCGCAAGGTCCTTCCGAATATCGGAACCACGGCATCGGCGCAAGATGCCGAAGAGGTCAAGGAGTCCGACGAGAAACAGGACCAGCAGGAAAAAGAGGCTTAGATTTCCACCTCTACTCTTCCATCAATCATAAAAAACCCCGGCACCTTACGGTGACGGGGTTTTCTTTGATTTTGAGGTCGTTTGAGGACTCTGACCGATTCCTCATTAAATGCCTCAACCACCGGCGGAAGGTCCGCGGCCTTTGAAGGTGAGTTCCGCGATGCCAGACTTATCAAGATCGCCAAGCCCTTCGGCGGTCATCTTGTCATACTGGGCCTTGGTGGCGTCGTTAACCGGAAGGCTCACACCCACTTGGGCAGCTAGGTCCGCAGCGATGCCGGAATCCTTGGCAGCGTGCTCAGCAGAGAACCAGCATTCGTGATCGCGGTCGATCATGTCCTCGGAATCGGTCTCCAGGACGCGGCTGTTCGCACCGGTTTGTGAGAAGATATCGCACACCATCTTGAGGTCCAAACCGAGGGCATCGGCAAGACCGAGTCCTTCCGCAAGTCCGGCGGTGTTGATGTTCATGACCATGTTCACGAGAGCTTTCACTTCGGCCGCTTTGCCAATTGCTCCACAGAGGCGGAGATTCACGGAAAGCTGGTCGAGGATCTCCTTGTGCTTATTAAAGACCTCCTCGTCACCGCCGATCATGAGGAAAAGTTTTCCTTCACGAGCCTGTGAGATGGAGGACGCCATTGCTCCTTCGAGGATTTCTGCACCGGTGCTCTTGCCAGCTTCGTAAACTTCCTTGTGAATGCCCGGTGAGAGAGTCGCGCAGTTCACGAAGGTCTTGCCCTCGGATCCGGCGAGGAGATTATCCCCTTCTCCGAGGAAGATGGCGCGCATGGCGGCATCATTGGTCACGACGGTGAAGATGATTTCAGCGGCCTCGGTGACTTCCGCGAGGGTCGCGCAGTCCTTGGCTCCGAGTTCTCCGGCGATCTCGGCGGAGGCTTCCTTGTTCACGTCATAGACGGCGGTGACATCATGTCCGCAGTCCAGTTGAAGATGGCGGGCCATATTGGCGCCCATACGGCCTACGCCGACGAATGCTACTTTGCTCATAGATTTAGTTTTTAGGTTATTGGGTGAGAGATTACTGAGTAAGGAAATTATTTAAACTCGGGGAAAAAGGGATTGTGCGCTTTTTCCTCTCCAACGGAGGTCATTGGTCCGTGACCGGGGCAGACCACGGTCTGATCCTCAAGGGTGAAGATCTGTTCACGATTCGTAGCCAGCGCGTCCCTGAAGGAAATGACACCACCACCCATCGACTGGGCGAAGAGAGCATCACCAACGACGGCAACTGGACGGGAAAGACCATTTACGACATAGGTCGTACCAGCTGGAGAATGCCCCCAGGTGAGACGGGTCGAGACACGCAGAGTTCCGATGGAGAAGGTATCACCAGCGGCGAAGCGTTCCGCTCCGGCCACCGCTTCTTTGGCGTTGACGAGAACGCGGATTCCGGGATTGGCCGCGATGACCTTCTCACGGTCGATGATGTGATCAATGTGGGTATGCGTAATGAAGAGAGTCTTCAGCTCCAGGCCGAGTTCCTCAACCTTGGCCAGCGCCTCATCAGCGTTAGCACCGGTGTCGAAAAGAGCAGCCTCCTTGGTCTGAGGATCCCAGATCAGGTAGGAATTCACGGTCATCATGTCATCAGGATCCGGATCGAAAACGGTGTTCGACTGGAAGAGTCCGTCAATGGCGACCGGCTCCGGATGCCAGGATTTATTGGCCAGCTCTAGGAGGGAATCAGCATCCAGGCCGAGAGATGGCGCGATGGCGTGCACAGCGTCTTCATCGAACTCACCATCCTTGATCTTCTCGATCACGGAGGTTTCGACATTAGTCAGGAAGGAGAGAACGCCATCCGCAAGGCCGGAGCCCCGAAGGGTTTTCCCGATGACATCTTCAAAGTTATCTTCAAGTGGAATCATGATTTTAATGGGTGGTGATTGTTAAATTACTTGGCGGGATAGAGCGCGACGATGCGGCCCACCTTGGAATATTCGGTGACGTAAATCTGGCCGTGAGGTCCCCACTTAATGCCGTGCGGAGCGGAGAGGCCGGAGTCATGCAACTTGTGGGCGGGCACACCATTAGTGGCCCACTGTTTTTTGTCAGGGTTATCGAGGAGGGCGGAGACGACCTTGCCATCCTTGTCCATAAGGATGACCCGGCCTTCGATTTCGGCCACGGCGGCGTAGTCACCCCGGATATCGACATCGGCCGGACGGCGCATAGGCTGAGATCCATAAAGTCCAATCCAGACGAGGTCCATGGTGAGGTGAACCATACGGCGGCCATCACGATCACAGACGAGAAGGCGCGGCTCGCCGTAGCGGAGATCAATAGCCGCACCGTGGCATGAGGTGAACTGGTCTTTCCCCTTCCCTTTTCCGCCGTAGGTTTTAACGAGGGTGCCGTCGGGCTTGAGCTTGTGAATCTTCTTCGAGCCATATCCCATGAAAAGGAAGATATGACCGTCTGGGGCGACGAGGACTTCGGTGAGGCCGCCCATCCCGCCTTCCAGCTTACCGGTCTTATCGTTTGGAAGGGTGGCCACGATGTTTCCTTCAAGGTCGAACTTTACAGCGCGATTCGCCTTGAGCTGTGATCCCCAAAGGTATTCCTTACCGCCTTCCTGGACGGAGGTGAGGGAGTGCATCTCATTGAGCCCGTCCTTAAGCTTCTTCACGAATTTACCGTATTTATCGAACTTCACGATGCCCGGCTTACCCCGCGTGGAGGCATAAACGTTCCCTGCCTTGTCCAGAGTAAGGTCGCCGTGAAGGCCTCCAATATTCCGATCGCCAGGCATCGCCCCCCAGCCCGGAGCAGTCACATAGCGGAAATTCTCGGAGCCAGTAATGGTGGCAGTGCTTACAACCGTGCCAATTCCCGTAATTGCATTATGATCGTGTCCTGCATGTGCCGAAAGATGCAGGATCGGCAGAACGGTGACTGCGAGCCCGGTGAGTAATGAGGTGACCTTCATGGGTGGCACATGCTGTCTGACAGACACCGGGGGAAAAGGGAAAAATCCCGAAATCCGAATGATCTGCGCAATGGTTGGTGGACAATACTGCCGAAACTCCGCTTCCCATCAAAGCGGCAGAATTCTTCCCCGTTTCTCAATGAGATTCCGTCCACAGGTCGCCCTTCTTCCGGACAAGGCCCTACAACTCGAACGAGAACTTCAACGCATTGCTCGAGATCATCGGAATTTCCATTGAGAGCATCATCGAATTGACGAAGGCAGCAAGTCAGCTCCCAGCGTCTTCTCGATTTTGTCCCATGACAGGATCTCAGCAGGACGGGGAATGATTGCCTCATCCCACAGTTCCAGATCCAGCCTGAGGTCTGAACTCACCGGCTCATTTTGGTGAACTTCCACCGCAAGCACATTGGCACCCTCCTTCAATTGCTCCCCGGAGATCACAAACGAATGAAAGACACGTTCGGAGAATCCCTGCGCTGTGAGATTGGCGAAGGTCCCAGCCTCGATACGCCCGTCCGGCATGCCGTCACGCAACACCTCTCTTCCGTTAAGATACACCACCGCTCCATCGTCCCGCTGGAGGTTCAGACGAAGTGATGACGGTACCTTCTCCACCTCAAAGGTCCTCCGAAACCAAGCGGTGACCCGTTTATCCTGCGGATCATTCCCGAAGCGAAGCTCCGTCTCCTCATTCCCGTTTCCATATCCCAAAGGAGCCACACCGGACCTCCAAGCCGACTCGTCAAAGTCCTTGGTTGTCCAATCTGCAGCTGGTGCTCCCTCCCCGTCCCAATACCGCCACTCCGAGCCAGCCGGAATGATTGACCTCAATCCCTCCGTCCTGAGCGTAATCTCCCGCAGAGCAAAATCGCGGAGTCTTCGGTGATGGCGGGATTTCGTTTTCACATGCTTCACCATCACCGTGTGTGCGAGCGCAAAACACTGCCGCGCTTCCTCCGGATCTTCCAGTGAACGGGCCAGATCGAGATAGCTCTGCACCAGCAGGACCACCTTCTCTTCATCCAATTCATCCCCCAACTCCTTCGCGAAGGCCTCTGCTGCCAGCCGATACTGCGCCACCGCATCTCCTCCCTCCCTTTTCACGATCTTCCCCATCTCGCGCCTCACCTTGGCCAAGGCCGCCGTCGTCGCGAAGCTCTCCGGGTTTCCCTTTTTCAGATTCTCCAGAAACTTCGTCGTCTCCTCTGAGAGAGCCAGCGCACCAGTAGTCTCCTCCAATCCCGTAAGCCGGCTCTGCGCGATGCTCAGCATCTCCCGCATTTCATCCAGCCACACTTCGTTCTCAGGCTCCAGAGTCAACAGCTGCCGGAAGATCTCTAGCGCCTTACGAGATGAATCGAGAACCCTCCCACCTTGTTTCCGATGGTAGTGCAAGGCCGCGTCGTTGTGCCACGAATTTGCCAGATTCAAAAGCCACCGGGTGTTATTCGGATCCCACCCCACCAGTCCTTTTCGGATCTCGAGGGACTCATTGAAAAACTCCTCCGCCTGATCAATCTCCCCCTTTTTTTCGTAAATCAACCCCACGTTATTCAGCAGCGTCGCCAGCTCCTTTTCCCAGTTCCGGTTGTCCGGATCCAGCGCGATAAGCTTTCGTCCACTCGCCAATGACTCCCGGTAAAGCCGCTCCGCCTCCGCCTCGTCCCCCATCTTCGCGGCCACAATTCCCGCATTTCCATACGTGATCGTCAGCATCTTCCGATAGCTAATATTTCCCGGGAACCGGTCCAGCCCGTTTTTCAAAAGTCGGATCGCCTTGGCATTTCGCTGCTGCGCTTTCTGCAGATTCCCCTCCACTAATTCCAACTCAGCCAACCCCGCCTCCGCCTCCGCGATTAATGGCCCTTCCGACTCCCCTTCCAGCCCCTCATTAAAAACCTCGCGCGCCTCACTCCGCTGACCAGCCGCCAGAAGCACCTGAGCCATCCCCAGGCGCACAAGCGCGAGCTCCCTCCGCTGGGCTTCATTGGAGGGATCAATGAGCACCAATTTTTCGAGAAGCTCGATCGCCCGTCGATCCGCCGCCACCGCTCCCTTAAGATTCCCCAGGTTGTATCGCGCCCCCCCGAGCGTCTTCCACACCGCAGCTTGCTGCGCATCCGTCTCCGCAGTCACCAGATCCGGCGGCAGATTCTCAAAGTAATCCAGTGCCTCCTCCGCGATTTTCTCCAGCACATCAGACCGTCCAATCGGCACCAGAGCCTTCCGCAGATCCTTCATCATAAAGCCTACGAAATCCTGCGCCTGCTCACGCGCCCGCTCCCCCTTATTTGCCTCCGCCCGGGCCGTCGCTGCCGCAGCCTCCGCCCGGGCAACCGCCGCCGTAGCCTCTTCCCGTAAATCCCGCTGCTTCAGATAAGCCACTCCCAGCAGCGAAGCCAAGATACTCAGCGCTCCGGACACCAGCGCGACCACCATCACCGGACGGTTCTCACGATTCTTCCATCTGGACATCAATAACATGGGCGAGCTATAACAGATTCAGAAGCAGGCGCGACTGTTTCACACCTCCTCAACATCTACGGAAATACGCCGCCACCATTACCTCCGGAATAAAAAATCATTTTTCTCAATATTCCCCGTAACGCATCGCGAAGAACTCCCTAGGAAGAGGCAGATACCAAAAACCCTACCACTGGAACTCATGAAAATCGCTGCACTTCTCATCCTGCTGATGACCCGGGCACTCCTCGCTCAGACCTCCATCATCTACGATGCCTCCACCGGAAATCCCAACCCCACCTCCCAAGGTTGGCAGACCTCTGAAACGCGGAGTAACAATGCCTCCGCCACCACCGTGGGCGGTCAGCCAGCCTGGCAAATCAACGACCGACAGACCGACACATCCTTCAATAATCCTCAGTATCAGAAAAACTTTTCGAAGGCTGAGCTCCAACGCCTCTATGACCACGGCTGGGAGTTCACCTTCACCGTGGATATCCCGGAGGTCAGCCCCAGCGGAGGCTTCTCCGGCTTCTGCGGCTGGGGCTTTAATGCCAATGACGCCCCTGCTGGCTGGAACATCCCCCCCGGTAAAGTAGCTCGCATCGGCTGCTTAATTGGCCGCAGCTCTACCACCCGCTTTTTTGTCACTCATCAGTCACGCGTCCCCGTAATTAGAAACACCTCCTTCGGCACCCTACAGACCATTCGCTTCGTCGGCGAAGCTGGCTCCGATCGCTTTCGGTGGTTCCAGAATGGCGTCGAAAGCGGCTCGGGAAAAATCAGTGACTTCACCTTTGACTCGACCGCAGCCCCCTTCATCACCTTCCAGGCCGGATCGTCCGGCGGACTCAATGGTCGGACCAATTGGACCCACGTCTCCCTCGTCGAGCGCGCCCAGAAACCCCAGCCCACCGTCATCTTTAACAGCGAGACCCTCACCATCACAGACAATGGCGAAACATCTCCCAATACCTTCCGCAACCTGCCCTTCAAGGCCTCCGTTTACAACGGACTAGCCCGCTTCATCATCGATGGTGATCTCAACTTCACCCCGCAGGACCTAGTCACCGGGGAAGGAAGCAATGCCATCTCTCTCACCGTCACCGGTGATGTCACTGTCCCGGACGGGGCCGTCATTGACCTCTCCGCAGATCTTTTCAATCCCGGCCCCGGTGGCGGACGCGGAGGAAATGAAACCTTGGGCGGCAGCGAAGGCGTCGGCCGAGCCGGAGGTGGCACTGCCTCCGGAGGAGCCCGGGGCACCGGAGGAACGAGCACCATCGGCTTCAACAGACCGGGCACTAGTGGTAAGAATGGTCAGACTAAGGACGACGGCAAGGATGGACACCCCGGCACCAAGGGCGCACTCGGACTGCCCGGACTGCCCGGCTACCGCTCTCCTAATTCCGGAGGCCCATTTATCCCCAGCACGACCTCCGGAAACGGCGGGCGCGGCGGCTGGAAGGGCAACAAAAGCACCGGAGTCGGCACCGGAGGACGCGGCGGATCAGCGGGGAACTTCGAAGGACGCGACCCTGGAAGAAATGGCACCAATGCCACCTCCAATGGCGCCAATGGCTCGTCCGGAATCTCCGGGAGGCCCGGCGCCATCGGTCGCGGTGGTCTCATCACCCGGGGCTTGCCCACTCTCACTGCCGGCGGCGGTGGTGCTAGCGGACAAGGCGGCGGCGGCGGTGGCAGCGGCGGGAGTGGCGGCAGCGGAGCCGGCGGTGGCGGCGGTGGTGGCGAAGGCGCCGCCGGAGTGGTGAGCGGCCGAAATGGCGGCAAGGGAGGAGACGGCGGAGCAGGTGGTCACAGCGGGCGAGGCGGCCCCGGCGCACCCGGCTCACCTGGCGGACACGCCGGAGGTGCTCTTGAAATCATCTCATACGGTAACATCACCTACGCCGGCGAATTTCTCGCCACTGGAGGCTCCACCCCTACGCGCATCCCCGGCTTTGCAGCCACCAACATCGGGCGCACCAACGGCATCGGCGGATCCGCCGGGACTAACGTCAGTGGAGGCGGCGATGGCGGACGCGGCTCGAAGGGCGGTGACGGAGGCTTCGGTGGAAATGGCGGCTGGGGTGGACGCGGAGGCGGTGGAGCCGGAGGCACCATTCGTCTCATGGCCTCCTCAGTCAATACCACCGGAATGACGGCCAATGTCACCGGAGGCGCGGGCGGCACCCATGGTCAGACCGGCCGTGTGCTCATCCTCTCCGATACCGACACTTTCCAGGGAACGATTGCCAGCAATGGCGGGACCGCCTTGGAAAACTACACCGGTCTCCGTGAGGTCAATACTCACCTGAGCAGCTTCGACTCCACCCCACTCATCCCCGGACTGGTCGGCGGAGCAGAAGTCGCGGGCCTGCTAAATAATTACAACCTCGGCTCCTTCCCACAGGTCCGCGCCAATGAGCCCACCAATACCGGAGTCGATGCCCACGTCGCGGTGATGCGACTCGATGTCGGCCCCGGAGAATATGCCCAGGACTTTGAAGGCTATGATTTCCTGATCTACTTTAACCTCGGTGCCACTCCGCTCAATCGCCCCGTCCTCGGTGCGGGACAGCAGGGCTATGCCGGTCGCCTCATTTCAGGCGGTCTCGCCAAAAATGAAACCTTCGGCGGCTCCGGACCAGACATCCTCGATGCTCTGGAAGCCTACGGTGCCTACGCCACCCTGGTCCCTGAAGACAGCCAGTTCCTCACCTTTGGCTTCAGCCCAGATGGCACCGTGATTCAGCGGACCCTCCCCTTCCCGGCTCGCGACTCAGTGACCTATCTCACCTATTCGGGACCCCGCGTGGACGGTGAGATCCCCGCCCCCACCAATCATCCCGCTCCCGTCATCGAACTCCCGGACGCCGGTCCTCTCTACGGATTCGCGCTCGACGGATCGCTCCAGGTAAACATTGAGCCCGCCGAAGCTATCAGTGCCGGAGTAGGCTGGTATCTCGAAGGCCGCACCCCGGTCTACCCCGGAGGCACCCTCGCCGACGGTCTCACAGCTGGCGAATACACTCTGGCCTTCACCCGCGTGCCCGGTTGGCTTCCGCCCCGGACCCGGCGGATCACCATCGCCCCGGACGGCGCACCAGTGGTCAATGTCACCTTCATCGAAGCTCCCACCTACGAGGTCGGAAACATCGCCCCTCAGAGAGTGCGTGTCGGTGATATCCTGGGTTTCCACCTGATTAACCCTCCCGGATCGGTATCGGTCCCCGAAAGCACGAAAGGAACCGTAATTATCTCGGCAGATGGCTGGTTCAGCTATGAGCCGGATCCCCGTGACCGCCTCCCCTTTGATGTCGTCATTGGCAGCCAGACCGTGCGCATCACGCCCATTCAGGACCTCATTGAGGAAGAGGAAATCATTTCCCTCAATCCTGCCGGTGATCCGCCATCGCGGGCCGGGCGTGATTACACCTTCATCCACCCCATTCCAGGCGAGAGTGCTGAGGGCAATGAAACCCTCGAGGGCGAGCCGGATGTCAGCATCTCCGGCGTGTCCCTGGTCTTCGATTCAGAAGGCGACCGCCTTCTATACGACCTTGTCGACAACAAAAACGACCTGGAAACCCTGAAGCTCTATGCCGATGAGATCATCGTGCGCAGCCCGCTCAGGCTCCCCGGAGTAGACCTCACCATCTCCGCCCGCGTTCTAAAATTCGAGGGGAATGGCAGCATCATCACCTCCGGCTCGCAGCACTTCCAGGCAGACACCGATCCACCGGAAGCAGGTGGTGACATGACCCTCCTGGTCCAGCAGATCCTCAGTGAATCTTCACCTTCCCCGCGGCTCGTCTCCATCGGGGCGAATACTGACAGCACCATCAAAGCCGGTAACTCCGGCCTCCTGACCGCACCTTTTGATCTTAATGACTTCTCCGACGTTCGTGGAGGCAACGGCAACGGCCCTACGGGCGACACCATTCAGCAAGAGATCTATCCGAATCAGAACTCTGAAGAGGTGCCCATCGCGGGAGTCCCCGCTGGCATGCAGTGGATCCACCCGCTCACCGTCCGCAGCGTCATCCTCTACGCGAAGGACATCTATTATCTCGGCTTTATGCCGCAAGCCGGTGAACTCCTCCGCGAATACGAGGGCTACCTGGCCGCTCGCCCGGACGCCACGGCAGATGAGGAGGAATTGAACAATCTCCAGCTTGCCGAGCAACTCAATGACCTCCGCAATGTCAGCAGCCGCATCGCGAATCGCCTGGACTTCTTTGGCAATCCCGCCGGTTGGGTGCCGCTCCTCTCATTCGAGAACAACTTCCAGCTCGTCGAAGAAGCCATCGATCGATCGATGGATCTCCTCTACCTCTCGCAGTGGCTGACCTCCGCACAGAATACCATCGAGGATCGACAGGATGCCATGCGGGCCACCCGCAAATCCCTCAGTGAAGAAACCGATGCCCTCCGCCAGGAAATTAGCACCGTCCGCGATGACATCATAGATCTCGGAAAGAAGTCCGAGGAGATCGATGAAGCCACCGATGCGATCAAAGAGGAACTCCTTCAGATCGAACGCCGCCTGGAGCAGAAGGCCCAGGAAATCGTGGATGAGCGTAATGACGTCCCCTTCTGGAAGACTGCCCTGCGCGGAGCGGGAAGCCTGATGCAGGTCATCCCCTTCTATCAACCAGCTCTCGGCGCAGCCGGGGGTGCCTTGCAAATCGGGTCACGTATCGATGAGCAGGACCCGCTCGATACCGTCCTGCAGGTGACTGACCTCGCCTTCGAATACAAGGCCGCCGATTATGAAAAGAAGGCCAAGGAAATTGATGACGAACTGAACAAGCCGGACGAAATGACCCCTCCGCCCAGTGATGACGATCCCGCCGTGATGCGTGACGAACTCCTCGGTAAAGCTGGGAAAATGCGCTCCGCCGCCTCCGGCGTCGCCACAGCCGGAAGCATGCTGAAGGAATACCTCGCATCACAGGAAGCGCCCGTGGAAGAGGTGAATGCTGAATTGGAAAAGATCCGTGCTTCCGATCCGCAATTCAATGCCGTGATCGGACGTCTCCAGGCACTCTTGGATGAAAAGCTCCTCTTCGCCCAGCAAATCGCCAGCATGGAAGATCGTCTGCGTGCCATTCCAGGAATCATTCTGAAGAATCGCATCGCCATGATCACCATCAGCGACAGCCTCACCCGCGGGAACACCGTGCTGGATCCCCAGGCCCTCTCCATGGTGAAGGAGGCCGAGGCTCGCGCAAAGGACCGCCTCCGCCGCTACTTCTACATCCTCAGGAAGTCATTCGAATACCGCATGCTGGAGCCCTACGGTCGCGAGGGACAAGCCGCCTATGATCCAGTGAAGGTCTTTGAAAAGCTCGAAACCATCCTGAGCTTCAATCCTGATTCTCCGAATCCTGACGGCCTCCCTGCCGACCAATACGAATCGCTGCGCGCCGTCTTCGAGGATGACCTCGCCATCGTCACCGACCGCATCGTGGATGAATACCAGCGCGGCGAGCTAGAGGACAATCGCACCTACACCGTGGTAATGAACCGCGAAGAGCTGAAGAATCTCGCTCCGGAGAAAGGAAGTGCCGTGCTGAACATGCACCGCCGTGGCACCTATCTCGCCGACAAGGAAGCGAACCGCATCGCCAGCCTGAACGTCGCCGGAGTCGAGGTCGAATTGATCATTAATGGCGAGGTCGTCGACCGCACCGATCCACGGCTTAGGGATCTCGAAAGTATCAACGTCGATCTAACCTTCACCCACTCCGGGATCTCGCGACTCGACCGAAAGGGCCGGACCTATCTCTTCAATCATGCCCTCGGAGGTGATGCCGACAACCCCATCGACTGGAAGGTCCCCATTGATATCCTCCGCACTCCCAATGCCTCTGGACTCATCGATGGCCTGACCATGGACCGCCCGTCCATCGCCTCCGGCTTCCTCCTCGATACCCTGCTGGGCCGCCCGTCTACCCCACAACCCGCCGACGGGCAGAAGCAGGCCACCTTGTCCAACTTCTCACGACCCTCCGCCAACGCGGACATCGGGATCGAGATGGGGCCTCTGAACATCCAGGGCCCTCTCGGACAGGGAATCGAGATCGGTGTGCGGCTCAAGCAGATTCGCCTCGAAGCCTCGCTCGATTTCTACACAACTTCGAGCAACCGCCCCATCATGGACGTGAAGGTCGTAGATCCCCTCCGTCAGCCCCTGTCAATTCAGCCTCTCATCACCTTCGACAGCCTCACTGATGAGGACATCGCTGATGAGCAAGGACGGCGAGACGGACTCGGCTCAGTCAGCCGTAGCTTCGGCCAGGTCGAGCACCTCCGCATCACCGCCCAGCGTTTCTACGGGAGCGAGCTAGACGAAGCAAAGCCCGCACCCGGACCGGGTGAAATTGACCTCCGCTCCGGATTCGAGTTCCTGCACTGGCGAAACTCCAGCAACCAGATCATCTCGGACATGCCGGAACTCATTCGCGAGAATGACGGCCAACAACGGATCTTCGCAGTCTATCGCCAGATTGGCGATCTCGAAGCTCCCGAACTAGAGATGCTGAGCTTCGAGGGCGTCGATGGTGAACACGCCATCTACACCGTGCAGTTCAACGAACCTGTCTTCGGAGTAGGAATCGATGACTTCCAAATCGAAGGTGCCACCCCCGGCGACCACGTTCACTCCGTCAGCGGAAGCGGAATGACCCGTACCGTCCGCGTGAACCGATACAATCTCCCCATCGGGGCTAGCCGATTCAGCTTCTTGGATGACGACTCCACCATGGATCGCGCCGGGAACTCACTAGGTGGCGACGGCTTCGCCTCGACTGAGTCCGAAATCACCTTCCCAATCAGCTCCGAAATCACGCTCGGCGAGGCCCGCGTCATAAACGGAGAGATGGTCTTCGATCTGGAAACCTCGCCAAATGTAACCCTCATCATCGAGACCTCGCCCGATATGAAGGCTCCTTGGTCCACCTTAAAGACCGTGAATAGTGGCCCCAGTGGGACAATTGAAGTCATCGACGAATCCCCCGCTCCCGGACGTTTGTTCTACCGCGCCAGAACCACCGAGTAAGCCCCCTCAGACCTAACGAACACCGAATTCCCCGCTCCCTCAACCGGAGCGGGGAACATGTGCGGACAACCCATGAAAAAAGACCGAAAAAGTCTCAAGAAATCCTTGTCTTTCTCGCCCCTTCATCATAATCCTCCGCCGCACCAGCTGGAAGGCAGGTTCAACAAATCCAACAAAAAGCGCAGATAGCTCAGTTGGTAGAGCAGTTGGCTTTTAACCAATTGGTCCTGGGTTCGAGTCCCAGTCTGCGTACCACTTTCGCCCGCTAATTCTCAACGAGTTAGCGGGCTTTTTCTTGCATTGAGCCAAAATTTACACAATTTTAGTGCCCAATAAATGCCCGATAGGTGCCCAATAAATCTGGATTTAGTGCCCAATAGCAGTTAATCTGGACACATGCCTGCCGCCGGAAAACTGGATATAACCAAGCCAAAAGGAAGCCGTCAGTGGATTCTCAACGTCTCTGCCAAGACGTCCCCCACGGGCAAGCGACAACGCCTCAAGTTCGATACCAAGGCCGCTGCAGAGGATCATCGCACCAAGCTT
>CALBVA010000326.1 GCA_937969125.1 uncultured Verrucomicrobiales bacterium
GCCATCCTGAATCATTGGGTCTCCGGCGAGGAAATGCTCCCGGCTGAAAGCGGGGGCCGTGCCATCATGGCCTTCGTGGCACTCATTGCCGGGCTCCTCTTTTCCAATGCCATCCTTCCGGCAAGGAAGAGTTTATAAGGGCCTTCTGGGTGTTTAGTGGGTAAGAAAAAAAAACCTTTCATTTGAACAGTGGTTACTGCTGTTCAGTAGAAGCATTGAGGTGGGCGAGGACAGCGCTTTGAGGCGGGAAACTCCATAGTAGCATTGTTTCAATGCCCTCAATGACCGATCTTCCTTGAGGCAGTGAAATGGGGGTTCAGGAGGCTTGGGGCTCGACTCCCAGTGATTCCGCAACCCACCTCAAGCCCTCTACCTGCCTTGCTACCCACTAAATTTTCAGAAGCACCATTTAAAAAATTGGTTTTTTTTCCTAGAAAATGAGAGACTGCCAAACATGAAGTGCCTCCCCTCATCTCTAACAAAATTCACCTTACTTCTGCTTGGTTTCCTTGGAGCCCAAGCGTTTGGTCAGACCTTGAACATTGATTTCAATTCTTCTGGGAATAATCAAAGTGGCTGGGAGTCAATAGCTGCAGGAGATAACGATCTAGGAGATTCTTGGTCGAAGAATTTTAGTGGAGGAATTAGCTTGGATGTGGATCCGTCTGGAAGCGTCACTCTAGACCATCGTGATCGTGGTTCTAGCAACGGAGGCGGCGGGGAAGCAGCGATGTGGCGCGATTTTCTTTTTGCAAATGGGAGTTTTGCAAGTGCTTCAGCAAGTGGACTAAGACTCGCTTTCACCGGCCTGCAGGCGAATACAGAATATCCGGTAACGATCTGGGGTTATGATTCTATATCAGGTAGTGGGCGGGCGGCCGACTGGAGTGGTGGTGGCTCATCGCTGGAAAGGTTAGTCACCGATAATGTTCCAGCAAACTTGGAAGATAACACTGTGACAATTAATGTTACTACGGATGGAAGCGGTGCCGTTACAATTATTGGACTTGTTTCGGCTACCAATCCTAGTTCGTCGCACAACGTTTTTATCAATGGCCTTGAGATTGGTGACCCGATTACAGCCGATGGACCGACTGCTTTGATGCTCACAGGTAACTTGGTTTCCGAAACGGCGGGGATTGGAACTGTGGTGGGCACCCTTTCGACCAGCGATCCAACGCCTGGTGACACTTTCACATACAGCCTCGTTACTGGACCGAATGATGATTTTAACTCTCAATTTGCAATTAATGGGAACAGCTTGGTGACCGACCGAGATCTGGATTCCTTCCCGGGAGGTGCCTTGCTTACGATCAGAGTTCGCACCGAGGATGCTTCGGGGGCTTTTTTCGAAGAGGTCTTTGTCATCGAGGTGGCGACTGATTCCGATCAAGATGGCTTAGATGACAACTGGGAATTGACTTACTTCGCTAACCTCGGGGTTGTTTCTGGCGGGGATGATGGCGACAATGATAATCTGACGAATCTTGGGGAACAGGCTGCGGGAACTGATCCAACGACGAACGATACGGATAATGATGGGCTTTTGGACGGTGTTGAAGACAATACCGGAGTTTTTGTGAATTCCAGTAAGACCGGAACTAATCCACTAATCTCTGATACCGATAGTGATGGCTTATCAGATGGGGTTGAATCGAATACCGGAGAATTTCTTGATGTAAACGACACCGGAACTAATCCTAATGAAAGTGATTCTGATGGAGATGGTTTTAACGATGCCCTCGAAATTTCTGAAGGCACAGATCCGACAAACGAGGAAGATTTCCCCAATACGATCCTTGCTCTTCGCCTTAATGAGATTCTAGTTAGGAACGCAACTGATCTACGAGACGGCTTTGGGAAACGAGAGGATTGGATTGAGATTTTCAACCCGAATAATGTAGCGGTGGATTTGGATGCTTACTATCTCACTGACGATTTGAGTGATTTGACTAAGTGGAATTTCCCGGCGGTAAGTATTGCTCCTCAGGGATACCTGATCGTTTTCGCCTCGGGTCTAGACACTCTCGATCCCGATGGAAATGCCCACACTAATTTTAGTTTGGGATCAGGAGGAGAATACCTTGCGATCGTTCGGCCAAATGGAGTCTCTGTAGATGATAGCTTTTCGCCAACGTATCCCCAGCAATTTACCGATATTTCTTATGGTATTACTCCAGGGCAAAGTACCCCGGTTTTCTTTGAAATGACAACCCCTGGGGCTCTTAATAGTACCCAAACCTCCCCAGGGGTGGTGAGGGACACTAATTTTCAAACAGATCGCGGATTCTATACCGATCCTTTTAACTTGGTGATCACTTCCGATACTCCGGGTGCTACGATCCGCTACACCTTAGATGGTTCCAAGCCCACGCCGACGACAGGCTTTGTTTACGATGGGCCGTTGACAATTACCACGACGAGTACCGTACGGGCGATGGCGACATTTGGTAACTGGCTTCCGACCAATGTGGACACGCACACCTACATCTTCATCGAAGATGTCGTTAACCAGCCAGCAGATCCGGTGTGGTGGCCATCCGATTGGGGATTTGACGCGCAGGTCGGGCAGCTAGTGGCCTCTGATTACGAAATGGATGCGAGAGTGGTGAATAATACCAATGGCTTAGGTATCCATACGGTTCAGGAAGCGTTACTCGATATCCCGACGGTGGCCATTTCTATGAATCAAGCTGATATTACCGGTGGGCTTGGTGGTGTTTTGACAAACCCACGAGGTCGTTTTGAGCGAGAGTGCTCGATTGAATATATTTTCCCTGACGGGAGTCAGGGGTTTCAGGAGAATTGTAGGATCGAGACGCAAGGAAATTCTAGCCGTACCCCATTTCGTATGCAGAAGCATTCGATGCGTTTGACTTTTACCTCTGAGATTGGGATTCCGAAGCTCAATTTCCCTCTTTTTGATGATTCCGAAGTGGAGGAGTTCAATAAGCTCGTTTTGCGAGCCTGCTTTACAGATTCGTGGGGCCTTAATACTTGGAGTTCAGCCCGCTATCGCCCGAATGATTCACAATACACTCGGGACGTTTGGATGAAGGATAGTATGAGTGATATGGGACATCCGAATGGTCATGGACGATTCGTGCACCTCTATTACAACGGGATTTATTTTGGGATCCACGATTTTACTGAGCGTATTGAAGATGACTGGTATGAGAGTCATTTCGGAGGTGAGGAAGATGATTGGAAAGTGAATAAAGATCACGCGATTACGGAATCGGGCCCTGAGTGGAATGCCATGATGGCTTTGTTGGATGGGAATATTACGGATAACGCAGTCTACGATGAGGTGAAAAACTACATCGATCTCGATAACTACATAGACTATATGCTTCTTCACTTCTATGCTGATGCAGAAGACTGGCCGAGAGCGAATGGTTACGGTGCGGTTAACTCGATCAGTGGTGATGGAAAGTTCCGCTTTCAAGTTTGGGATCAAGAAATTGCCTTAGATAAATTCAGCTGGAACCGTTACGATAACAGTTCAGGCGCAGGGGCTCCCTTCCAAAGACTTCGTCTTAATGAAGAGTTCCGCCTCCTCTTTGCAGATCGGACCCACAAGCACATGTTCAATGGGGGAGCGATCAGTGAGAGTGGCTCGATCAATCGCTTCATGAAAATCTCTGACGAGATTGATAAGGCGATTGTTGCAGAGTCGGCTCGGTGGGGAGACACTCAAGACAATACACCTTACGGAGATACCGCTAGTAGCTCGACAAATATCGATGCTGATTTTTATCCACCCACGATTAATAATCCTATTTATTTCACTCGAGAACAGCATTGGCTTGTGGAGAGAGATGTTGTGACACAACATTACATTCCGATTCTTCATGATGAGACTGACAGCCGCTCGATTGTCAGAGAACTAAGGGCTCGTAATCTTTACCCCTCCATTGATGCACCGATTTATTCGCAGCATGGGGGAATTGTTCCTAGCAGCCATGATCTCATGGTGACGGCTTCAGTTGGTGAGATTTACTTTACTCTCGATGGGAGTGATCCGCGACTCGTTGGGGGTGGTATTAGTCCAAATGCGGGAATGCTGAGTGGTGGTGCTCTCGTCGATACCTTTGTGGATTTCGAAGCGAACGGATGGCGCTTTCTCGATACTGGAGTTGCCCAGAGTAGCAGTGACGTCGTAGTGGGAAATTCTTCTTACAACTCATCCGACTGGAAGCATCCATCATTTAATGATTCAGCTTGGGGGACTGGACAAGCGTTGCTTGGCTTTGGAGGAATCGGTAGCCTTACAATTAATACCCCGATTGTCCCGGCTAGCCCGAGACATACTACGACCTACTTCAGGAAGGAATTTTCGGTGACAGGTGCTTCGGACTATACCCAACTGACTTTTGATCTTATCCGAGATGATGGGGCGATTGTTTATTTAAATGGTAAAGAAATTGATCGCAGTAACCTCACAGATGGAACGGTTAGCTATGGAACATTTGCGAGTAGCTCCAGCCCTGAAGACGAAATCGTTCCTCTGAGCACTCTCAATCTTGCTCCGGGAGATTTGTTAGAAGGAGTTAATGTGATCGCAGTGGAAGTGCATCAAACTTCGCCGAATAGTAGTGATCTTGGCCTAGATTTGAGAGTTCGAGGTGTGAGACCAAACTTTGGAACTTCTAATGTCACTTTGACCCAAACAGGAACGCTTAAGGCGCGGGCTTTTAATGCGGGGGAATGGTCAGCTCTTACAGAAGCGGATTTCATTGTCGGTATTCCAGCGTCTCCTAGTAATTTGGTGGTTTCAGAAATTTACTACAACCCTCCGGGATCAGAGGAGCTGACTGAGTGGATTGAGCTGATGAACATTTCAGATGACGCAATTGATCTCACAGATGTTTCGATGATCGGAATCACTTATACTTTCCCGGCAGGTAGCGTTCTTGGAGAAGGTGAGCGCATTGTCATTGTGAAGGATCAGGCAGCTTTCGCGGCCGCTTACGACACCTCTGGGGTGAATATCGCTCCAGGAGTTTTTACTATGAGTCTCAGTAATAGTGGTGAAGAAATTGCAGTTCTTGCTGCGAATAGCGGCGCTGATATCCAGCGCTTCACCTATCTCGATTCCGCACCTTGGCCAAGTTCTCCTGATGGCGATGGCTTTTCTCTAGTGCTCATCAATCCTCAGTCTTCTCCTGCTCATAGCGATGCCGGAAACTGGAGGGCAAGCTTTGTGCTTTCAGGAACACCAGGTGGGACAGATTCAGAACTGTTTACTGGTGATCCTAGCGCTGACCTCGATGGGGATGGGTTGAATGCTCTTTTGGAGTATGCCTTTGGAACAATCGAGAGAGACGGTGGAGACAGCCCGGAAGCGGCGATCACAACGGCGAGTTCTTTGTTTGGTGCCGATAATATCGAGAGCCTTACGATTACCTTCCGTCGAAACATCTTGGCAGAAGACGTAGAAATCTTTGTTGAGGTTTCCTCTGATCTAGGTGTTTGGAATAGCATGGATACCGCCTTAGTCTCTGCCACTTCAAATGGAGATGGGACTGAGACGGTCACTTATCGATCACTAAATGACATCAGCGCGGAGGAGGACGAGTTCATTCGCTTGAAAGTGGTTCATTCACCATAGCATTCGGCAGCTTCATCAAAGGCGTTGGAAAACTTGCTCGGGAGTGAGTCCTAGTTCGCGAAGCTGGCGGATGGCGAGGGCATCGTGGCGTTTGGCGAGGCGATTTCCCTGGTCATCGAGGATGAGTCGATGATGCAGGTATTGCGGTTCAGGGAAGTCGAGGAGGGCCTGGAGGACCCGGTGGATGTGAGTGGAGGGGAGGAGGTCTTCGCCCCGGGTAACGGTGGTGATTTGCTGGGCGGCGTCATCGACGACGACAGCGAGGTGGTAAGAGGTGCCGATATCTTTGCGAGCGAGGATGACATCGCCAAGGAGGCCGGGATTGACCTGCTGTAAGCCGTGGCGGCTGTCATTGAAGGTGAGGTCCCCCACCCTCTCAGATGCTTTTTGCCAATGAAGCCGCCAGGCAGGTTCGCGGTCGAGCTTCTTTAACAGATCGCGGCAGGTGCCGGGGTAGAGGGGGCCTTCGGGGCCCTGGGGTGCGTTTCCGAGTTCGGCCAATTCGGCTTCGATTTCGCTGCGCGTGCAATAGCAGGGATAGACGACGCCGAGAGCTTTGAGTTTTTGGAGGGCGTCATTGTAGATGGGAAGTCGGTCGAGTTGCCGCCATGGCGTTCCTTGCCAAGTGAGGCCGAGCCAACGGAGGTCTTCCTCAATGGCTGTGTAGTATTCCGAGCGGACTCGGGTGTGATCGATGTCCTCGAAACGGAGGAGGAATTGCTCTCCGGATTCGCGGGCGACCTTCGCAGCAAAGGCGTGCCCCAAGTGGAGGTAGCCGGTGGGGCTGGGGGCAAAGCGGGTGATCGACATGGCAGGATCCAAAAAACAATTAGCCTGACCGCCGAGGTGTGTCTAACAATCAATCCGGATTTAGGAATCAATGAGTGAGGATTATTCCATGCGCCCCATCGGGGTGATCGAGAGCTGCTATGGCGAGAAGTTTGGCACGCCACGGCAGAGTGGCATCGTGCCCGGCGCGCGTGGGCGGGTGGTTTTTTCTGCAGACGTGGATACGGAAGCGTGTCGTGGGCTAGAGGATTTCAGCCATGTGTGGATTGTCTTTCTCTTCGATCAAGTGCGCGAATCAGAGGTGCGCTGGCTGGTACGACCGCCGCGCCTGGGCGGCAATGAGAAGAAGGGAGTGCTAGCGACGCGTTCGCCATTCCGACCGAATCGAATCGGGCTCTCATTGGTAAAGCTGGACGCGGTGGAGGCGGGCGGGATCGCCGTGAGCGGTTTGGATTTAGTCAATGGCACCCCGGTGCTGGATGTGAAACCGTATTTGCCGTATGTGGAATCGATCCCGGAAGCGATAGGAGGATTCGCAGATGAGGCTCCACAGCGGATGGAGGTGGTGCTTCCTGATACACTCCGCGCGGAGCTGGATGAGGGTGAGATTGAAACAATCGTGGGGACGCTGGCAGTGGACCCGCGACCGGCTTATCACGATGATGCGGAGCGCGTTTATGGGTGCCGACTTCTGGGGCGAAATATCCGCTGGCAGGTCATCGATGGGAAAGCCACGGTGTTGGAATGATGACCGTTCAAAATCGCGCCAACCAAGAGCCCTTCACGACGAAGGATGGCTCCACAATTCGCAGTCTACTGGATCTGAGCAATGCTCCGGTGGAGAAGCAAAGTCTGGCTGAGGCTACGCTGCCGGCGGGTGGCAAGACGGAGCGGCATTATCACAAGGTGAGCGAGGAACTCTATTATCTCCTCAGCGGAACCGGCGTGATGGAGATCGATAGTGAAGAGCGGCAGGTGGGGCCCGGGGATGCGGTGCTCATTCAAGCGGGGGCGTGGCATCAGATTCGGGCAGAGACCGATCTGCAGTTCCTGTGCTGCTGCGCGCCTCCATACGCGCATGAGGATACTTACTTTGAGTAAGTAGCACATTCTGATGCTTTTTGGCAGGGCGCTTGGAAAGCGCCGCCACGTGGGGCTAAAGCGAGGAGAAGTATTCGATGGTCTTAGCGAGGCCTTCTCGAAGCTGGACGGTGGGTTCCCAATCGAGGTGTTTTTTCGCGAGGGAGATGTCCGGCTGGCGTTGCTTCGGATCATCCGAGGGAAGCGGGAGATGGATTAATTTCGACGAACTTCCGGTCAATTCAATGACTGTCTCGGCAAGAGCCTTCACGGTGAATTCATTTGGGTTACCGATATTGATGGGGCCAATTTCACCTCCTTCCATGAGCCGGATCATCCCTTCAATGAGGTCATCGCAGTAGCAAAACGAGCGGGTCTGAAGGCCATCGCCGTAGAGGGTGATATCATCGCCCTTTAGCGCCTGCACGATGAAGTTCGAGACCACCCGTCCGTCCGCCGGATCCATGCGGGGGCCGTAGGTATTGAAGATCCGCATGACGCGGATATTGACGCCATTCTGCCGGTGATAATCGAAGAAGAGAGTCTCTGCCGCACGCTTCCCTTCATCATAACAGGAGCGGATTCCAATGGGATTCACATGGCCCCAGTATAATTCCTGCTGAGGGTGCACTTCCGGGTCGCCGTAAACTTCCGAGGTGGAGGCCTGAAGGATGCTGGCATTGGTCCGCTTGGCCAGGCCCAGCATATTAATGGCCCCCATGACGGAGGTCTTCATCGTTTTGATGGGGTTATACTGGTAGTGAATCGGCGAGGCGGGGCAGGCGAGATTATAGATCTGGTCCACCTCGAGCTTGATAGGGTCAGTGACATCGTGGCGGAGAAGCTCGAAGCGCTTATGGCCGATGAGGTGCTCGACATTTTCGCGTCGGCCGGTGAAGAAGTTATCGAGACAGAGAACCTGATGGCCGGCCTCGATCATCCGGTCGCACAGATGACTGCCCAGGAATCCAGAACCACCGGTGACGAGAATGCGTTTGCTCATGGTCGAAAATTATTTCGCGACGAAGTCAATGACAAGAACCTTCTCCAGCGAAGGCAGGAGCAGATCGACAAAGGCCTTGTGGCCTTTATGCGGAAGGTAAACTTCCAAACCTGCTGCGTTCTCGAAGCTGACGATGAAACAATGAGTGAACCCTTGATCGTGATTCTCGGGACTGACATTCGTGCCCCACTCGAGGTCGGTGATGGTCTCAATTTTTTCCTCAAGAGCAGCGAACTCTTTCTCGATCTTAGCGATCTGTTCTTTCGTCGCGCTGTCCTTAAACTTGAACATCACGACATGACGGTAGGGCGAAGCCGCCTTTTCTTCGGATTTTTTCGGAGCCTCTTTCTCAGGATGATGATCAGCCATGACGGTGAACGGGAAAAAAGCAGCGACGAGGAGGAAAAGCGATTTCATGGGGTGTCAGCTTGCTCCCTTTTGAGACTCGCTTCCAGAAAGAAGGGAGCGATTGGAATGAGCGAACAGACAAAGACAAGGGCGGCACGCTTTAGGGGCCACTTCCGCTTTTCCATGGTGAGGTAAAGCAGCACCAGAAAGACGATGAAAATGGCGGCGTGAACGATGCCAGGGATGCGGACCACATCCGGGGCATTGTGGGCGCGCTTCACGTATGAGAAGTAAAGGAGCACCAGGAAGGAGAGGCCATCGAGGATGGAGAAGAGGCGGAGGAGTTTCAGGAACATCGGTCTGGGAAATCTACGCGCGTTTCTGGGTGAGCATGAATTCGTTCCCCTCGGTGTCAAAGCAGAAGGCGAGGTGAACCATACCATCTTCTTCTTCCGGCTCACGGACGAGGCCTCCGCCATTTGCCTTCACTTCCTCAATGCCGCCCATGACATCGGCGACTTGGAAGCTCAGTCCGGTCCAGGTCCGCTTCCCCTCTCCCCCGCCATGGATGCCGAGGGTGGAGCCGAGCACGGTGAGCTCACTCCAGACTTCCATCTCGAACTGGAGCTCCGCGCCGAAAGTCTCCTGATAGAACTTGATGGCACGGAGATGGTCGGCAGCCCAGAGGGCGTATTTCACTTTGAGAACCTGCATGCGGCGAACTTAGCCGACTCCCCCGCGCCGACAAGTGGACAAGCGGCTCTTCTGATGTTAAGTCTGGAACTCATGAAGCTGGCCCCATTTCCCACGCCACGCGCCCTGATGGATCAGTGGCAGAGTGGAAAACTCGAGCGCGAAGAGATGCACCGCCTGATGGGCGAGCATCAAAAGGCCCTCCTCAATGAAGCGGAGGTCTATTATCAAAACCCAATCGCAGGATACATCGAGGGGTTACTCAACAAGCGCGCGGCGCGGCGACTCATCAACGACCATGGCGAAGCGGCGGTGCGGGAGCTCTTTCTCGCGATGTCCTGGATGCCGGACTTCGGGCCCTCGGCCTATCTATGGAATGCCGACCATTGGGATGTGGAGCTGCACGCCTTTCTCCGGACCAAGACCGGCCCGGTCTTTCGGGTGCGCGAGCTCATGGTAAAAACAAGTCGGGCGGTAATGCTCATCGAACACGGATCGCCCAAGAAATCACTAACAACGCGCGAGCGCGTCACCTTCACCCGCGACTGGCGCGGGCAGATGGAGGTGGTGAAGCGGGAGCTGGTTTAGGCACCAAAAAACTTGGACTCGCGAAGAGGCAGCTCAAAGACACTGCTATAATCACTTGAACGTGAGATCGCGGGTTGGCCTGGCGCTTGGAAAGCGCCGCCATGGGGGAGAAAACTTTGGCATTTGAAAAATCCCCCGCCCCGCTAGTTTTTTGCCAGACACATTTATTTTATGGGAAGAGCATTTGAGATTCGACGGGGCGCCAAGGAAAAGCGTTGGGGGAAGATGTCGCGGATTTTTCCGAAGCTGGCGAAGAGCATCACGATGGCGGCGAAGGAAGGCGGCGGGGATCCTGATTCCAATGCAGCCCTGCGCACGGCAATCCTGAACGCCAAGGCAGAGAACATGCCGAAGGATAATATCGATAAGGCGATCAAGCGGGCGACGGCGAAGGATCTCTCCGATATTTCCCAGATCAACTACGAGGGCAAGGGGCCTCACGGCAGTCTCTTTTACGTAGAATGCGCCACGGAAAATACCAATCGCTCCGTCACCAATGTTCGCACCATTTTTAATAAGACCGGCGGGGAGATGGTGAACTCCGGTTCGCTGGAGTTCATGTTCGACCGTAAGAGCGTGATCGAATTCAACCCTGAGGGCGCAAACCTCGAGGAGCTGGAGCTGGAACTGATGGACGCCGGCTTGGAGGAGATGGAAGTGGAAGACGATATGGGCCTGATTTATGGCGACTACAAATCCTTCGGCAAGCTCACCGCCGTCTGCGAAAAGCTGGGCGTGGAAGTGACGAAAGCGAGCCTGGAGCGCATTGCCAATAATCCCCAACAGTTCACCGAGGCGCAATTGACCGACATCGAAGCGCTCGTAGATAAGCTGGAGGACGACGAGGACGTGCAGGCGGTCTTTACCAATGTGGCGCGGTAACCCTCTCGTGTCAGGATGATGAAACGTCTCCTTTTCTGGCTACCAGTGGTGATGATCCTGCTGGTACTGGGAGGTGTGGTCGTCATGCTTCGACAAAGTCACGGTGAGGCGATCGGAAACAAGGCACTGAACGAGTTCTCAAGGGTCTGCGCGGAAACGAAATCCGGAGAGGAGGGCCAGTGCACCTTTGACTTCGATGGGCACCTCATTTTCCTGAGACCTTATTCGGGAAGCTCAGGTAATCCAGAGCTAGTGGAAGTGGCTGGGAAATCGGGAGCAAAACGGATTGCGAATGAGACTGCTACAGAAGCGTTTTTCGTGGCGATTGCCAGAGAGGGGCAGCTTCTCACCATCCGGGAAGCTGGGCCAAAGGATCCCGGTTCCTTTGGGGTTCGAATTGTGCCATTTCAGAAGGATAGCGCCCTACAGTTTCATCGATCATCGGAGGGCGTGATCGAGTTTCGGTAGCTCTGGATTTCAGCTCACTTTTCGGTATCTACCGGTTCCTCTTCCAAGGCGGCCTTCGCTTTCTCAAAGGTCATCCGGAACGGCTCAGCCTCATCAGCCCTCGTGTAAATCGCAGGCGTCTCCGGACCATCGAGCGTGCGCAGAGCCTTCTGATAAGTGAGGCGGTCAGATTCGGGAATTGCTCCCGCTTTCTGTTCGGCAACGCCAGAGAAGCCCGGATTTTCCAGCTCCTCCAAAAGGGCCTCAAGTTCATCGAGGTCGGCACCGGCAGGGAGAGGCTCTTCTTCCCCGGATTTTTCACAACAGGACCAAGCGAGGAGCGGGAGCAGGAAGAGGGCTTTATTCATGACCGTCATCGGGAGTGACGCCAAGGATGAGGTTGAATTCCGCAATGAGTTCCCCGGCCTTCGACTTCGGGTCGGGAAGGAAATCCACCATGAGATGTTTTGCCGGGGCGCCGAGGCGTTTGATGAGGAAGTCTTTGGCATTCCCCTGGTCCCCGGCGATGAAACACTGGGTGGTGAGGGCTCGCTTGTTCTTCCGGTAAACCGCAAAGTGAATGTGCGGAGTGCGGGGGCCATAAGGTACGGGTTTTATCGTACGAAAATAATAGCGCCCATCACGCGCAGTGGTGAAGCGACCAAAGCCCTGAAAGTGATCGTCGCGATTCGGGCCCTTCAGCCCCCCATCCTGAGTGTGTATGTAGCGGCCCTTCCCATCGACCTGCCAAATCTCCACGCGGGTATTCGGGACCGGATTCCCTTTTATGTCAGTGACCTTTCCGTGCAGGTGGGTAATCGCACCGATGGCAGGCGTGGTAGCGTTGTTGATCCGGATGAGATCGTTATCGGTATCGAGGGGCAATTGATCCGGATAAAACGGACCCTCGGTCATGACGGGAGTAGCGGTAAGCGCCTCGGCGAAGGCACCGGGTGAGGTGAAAAAAACGGCGGAGCCGAATGCGGCGCGGCGGAGGAAATCGCGCCGCTGGCATTCGTGGCAGTTTGTCTGAGGTGATTTTGTCATTGGGCCAGATTGCGGGAATGAGCACTTTGAGGCGAGGCGAAAAGGGCTAGGATGTCATCGTGATTAAGGTACGAGATTTAAAGGTCGATTTTGAGACTCCCGGCGAGGTCGTGGAAGTCCTACGCGGAGTGAATCTTTCGGTCGAAGAGGGACAGGCCACAGCGGTCGTGGGACCGTCCGGAAGTGGTAAGACCACCCTCCTCAATGTCCTCGGTGCCCTGCTCCCTCCCACCAGTGGCTCGGTGAAAATTGGTGGTGAGGATATCGCGACGTTTTCTGAGAAGGAGGCGGCTCGCTTCCGGAACCAAGAGCTGGGCTTCATTTTCCAACAACACCACCTTCTTCCACAACTGTCTGTTTTAGAGAATGTTCTGGTCCCACGGCTTGCCGGAGCTTGGAGCGAGAGCGAGGATGAAACCCGAAAACGGGCCGCCGAGTTACTCCGGCGGGTGGGATTGGACCACCGCCTCGATCATCGTCCCGGTGAACTCTCCGGCGGCGAGAAACAGCGCACCGCCGTCGCCCGCGCTCTGATTAATCAGCCCCGCGTCATCCTGGCCGATGAACCGACCGGCGCGCTCGATGGCGAAACAGGCACCAGAGTCGCCGATCTCCTGCTGGAGCTACAAAAAGAAAACGGCGTAACCCTCGTGGTAGTGACTCATGATCTCGCCCTAGCGAAGCGAGTGGGCGGAGTCTTTGACCTCTCAGATCAGCCCGACCTCATCGGGGTGGATTGATCAAGTCCGCCCGCCTCCCACCTTCGTAGTGGCTCAGCTCGATCCACACGGTCTCCGGAGGCAACAGATCCGGGTGAAGGCCCGGCCACTCCACGACGACCAATCCCTCCCTCTCAAGATAATCATCCCAACCCAGCTCGGTCAGCTCATGCTCGTGCTCGACGCGGTAAAAATCGAAATGGAAGACCGCCAATCGGCCGCCCTGATATTCCTGAACCAACGAAAAGGTCGGACTGGTCACCTCCCCGGAGTATCCCAATCCCCGCATGACACCCTGAGTCAAAGTGGTCTTTCCTGCTCCCAGGTCTCCCACCAGAGCGATAACTCCTCCAGCCAGTGCAGACTTTCCCAAAGCCTCCCCAAGGGCCAAAGTCGCCTCCTCATCGGTAAGCCGGGCGGGCAAAAGATCAGTCGGGGTCATGCCGAGAAGCGAACCAGACCGAAAGACTCTAAACAACTCGGTTTATTTTCAAAAAATCCTTGCTCGTTACGTGGCTCTATGATGAATTCCCGTCCCGCACAAGTCGGGAGGAGTGTAATGCTCTTCCTCCGTGCTTTTAATTCAGCCGAAACCCGAATCCATGGCCTACGCAATTTTCAAAACCGGCGGTAAGCAATACCGCGTCTCCGAAGGCGACACCATCAGTGTCGACAAACTGCCTGTGGCTGCTGATGAGGAAATCAAGTTCGGCGAGGTCCTCCTCGTGAACGATGGCTCCGCTACCAAGGTCGGTGCACCAATCGTGGAGGGCGCTGGCGTCACCGCTAAGGTCATCGAACAGCACCGTGGCAAAAAAGGCGTTGCTTTCAAATTCAAGCGTCGCAAGGGTTTCCACAAGACCATTGGCTTCCGCCACCACCTCACCAAGCTCGAGATCACTGGGATCGAGGGCTAATTTTTTTCAAAAACTCCTCACACTCTCTAGTCATGGCTCATAAAAAAGGACAGGGTTCTGTTAAGAACGGACGCGATTCACGCAGCAAGCGCCTCGGCGTCAAAAAGTTTGGCGGTGAAGTCGTCATCGCAGGAAACATCCTCATCCGCCAGCGTGGCACCAAGTGGCATCCCGGTGCCAATGTTGGCATGGGCAAGGATCACACTCTCTTTGCACTGAAGGACGGCAGCGTTTTCTTCGACAAACAGGGCCGCCGCATCAACGTGGCACTCGCTGACTAAATTTCAGTTTTCGAAGCTAAAGTTTTAAAAAGAGGCGCATCGTAAGATGCGCCCTTTTGCTGTCCCGCTACTCCGGAAACTTCGCTCCAAGCTGAAACTCACAGAGGTAGCAGATTGATATCATTTTCGACAACGATAGGCTGAGAAGTCGTAGTTCCAGCAACTCTTGGTGCCGTCATCAGCAGTGGTCAGGACCAACGAGCGGTAGTTGCCATCTACACCAGCAGCGGAACAATCAAGGAGCTGGTCCGCGGCTGAAGATTTTCGCCATCAACCAAAATGCCCGCTACTTTCACCAGGTTCTCAGGGGTGCGCTTCACCGCCGTTCCCGAACCTTCGAGCACTCTTTCGTGCTGCTGTCCGCCGAACTCGATTTAATGACACCTCGTCATCGATAGGATTTATACAAACTTGAAAAACGATTTGGTCCCTTATCTTTCAATTAGCCCCGATGTGTGGAGCTTCGGGGCAAATTTGGCTAAATTACTTCACTTTTTAAGTAATTTAATTTTTAATTAACTCACTAATATTAAACGCTTTAAACAAAATAAACTACAGAATATTTTAGCTCATAATGAGCTAGACTGGGCCCCGGGGTTCGCTATGGGTAGAAATAACCAGCTCGAAAAAGTCTTGGAACGAAAATTAATTTTTCAAATTCAGATTTTGAGAAATCAGTGAACCCCTTCCAGAGTCCGTAGCTCAATTTTGTAGCTTGTGACTGGCGAAATCAGTCCTTGGGACCTATCATTGACGGAACGAAATCAGAGCGCCTCGCCCTGACCGAACACCGAAGATGCCAAGCCATGAACATCGTCCTCGTAGAACCAGAAATTCCTCACAATGCCGGAGCCGCCGGACGTCTTGCTCTGGCCACTGGCGCGACCCTCCATTTGGTCGAGCCGCTTGGATTCTCGCTCGAAGAAAAAGCAGTTCGCCGTGCCGGCTTGGATTACTGGAAGGACGTCGATCTTAAAGTCTGGAGAACATTCGATGATCTAAGTGCCGCTCACCCCGATGCAAAATTCTGGATGGTGAGCACCAAGGCTACTCGCTCGATCTGGGAAGCGGCATTCCGTCCAGATGATTTCCTGGTCTTCGGAAGGGAGTCAAAAGGTCTTCCCGAAGAATGGTTGGACGAGCGCGCAGTTCGAATACCGATGGAGGATGGATCAACGAGATCACTCAATCTCGCCACGGCGGTAGCGATCGTTCTCTACGAAGCGAAAAGACAGATCGGCGATCTAACTTGAGCTTAAGCATCAAGCGCTTCGGATTTTCGCCGCTTCTCCAGCCAGATCATCAAAAGTGTGATATCAGCGGGAGTAATGCCTGAAATGCGTGCAGCCTGTCCCAGAGTGCGAGGACGAATTTCTGAAAGCCGGTGCTTGGCTTCAGCCTTAATTCCAGTGAGCAACTCGTAGTCAAGATCGTCCGGAAGACGCGCTGACTCCTGTTTTTTGAAGCGCTCGACCTCTTGAAGTTGTCGGGCAATATGGCCTTCGTATTTAAAATCGGCCTCCAGGATAGGCCAGAGTTCCACGTGGAACTTTTGCAAAATATCCTGCGGAAGTGCCGACCACCCGTTGCCCCCTTGTCGAAACCAATGGTCCAACTTGATCCGATCGTGACTAGTTTTTCGAATGTAATCTCTTGCTTGAACGAGAGCATCGACCTTTTCGCTATGGAGCCTGTTTTGCTCTCTCTCCAGAAGTCCAAGTTCCGCAGCACGACCGCTCAAACGCTCATCAGCATTATCCTGCCGCAGCAGAAGCCGGTATTCAGCCCGGCTAGTGAACATCCGATAAGGCTCCGTGCAGCCCTTGGTGACGAGATCATCGATCATCACGCCAAGGTAGGCCTCCTCTCGTCCCAGGATCAACTCCCCTCCCCCAAGGACCTTGAGGGCAGCATTAGCACCAGCAAGAAGACCCTGTCCGGCAGCTTCCTCATAGCCCGAAGTTCCATTGATCTGACCGGCAAAGTAGAGACCCTCAATCTTCTTGGTCTCCAAGGTCGAGATGAGCTGAGTGGGTGGGCAATAGTCATACTCGACAGCGTAGCCCGGCCTGATGATCTCACAATTCTCCAGGCCCTCAATGCTCCGGAGGAAGTCATATTGGACCTCATAAGGTAAGGAGGTAGAAACGCCATTGACGTAGTATTCGTGAGTATGCCGCCCCTCCGGTTCCAAGAAAACCTGATGCCTCTCCTTCTCAGCAAAGCGGACGACCTTGTCCTCGATCGAGGGACAATAACGTGGGCCTACGCCTTCAATGATGCCGGAATACATGGGCGACTGGTGGATATTGTTACGAATCACATCATGCGTGGCAGGGTTAGTCCAAGTAATCCAGCAAGGCAATTGTTCCACGTGGAACGATGGATCTGACCAATCGTTTAGCGTAAAAAGATCATTCTCCGCTTTCCGAATCATTCCTGGATGGTAACTAAAAAGTGAAGGCGGATTGTCTCCGTCCTGACGTTCGCACTTGCTAAAATCGAGGCTCCGCCCATTAAGCCGACACGGCGTTCCAGTCTTGAATCGCTCGACCTCGAATCCCAGTCGTTTCAAGGAATCGGACACAGTCGAGGTAGCGTCACCCATACGCCCTCCTTTCTCGTTCTTCATCCCGACATGCATCAGTCCCCGCATAAAGGTTCCTGCTGACAAAATGACGCTTTTGGCTCGGATCTCCATTTGCAGAGAAGTTTGGATTCCACGCACTTGGTCGTCTTCGACTAAGATCTCAGCAACATTTCCCTGATGGAGCTCAAGGTTCTCGGTTTCCTCAATGATCCACTTCATCCGAAACTGGTAAGCTTTTTTGTCACACTGGGCACGAGGGGCGCGGACTGACGGACCCTTTCCGGCATTCAGCATCCGCCATTGAATTGCGGTGGCATCGGTATTGCGCGCCATCATTCCTCCGAGCGCGTCGATTTCTCGAACCATATGACCCTTGGCAAGACCTCCGATGGCGGGATTGCAGCTCATCTGACCAATGGTATCGAGGTTCTGGGTCAGCATCGCCACTGAAGCACCAACTCGGGCGGCGGCGAGTGCAGCTTCAACTCCGGCGTGACCTGCTCCAATCACCAGGACATCATATTCTTTAGGATAGCGATACATCGTGTAGGAGTTCGAGCCTACCAATACCGATGGGAAAGACAAGGAAGGTCCCTTTCCAACAATCTAACGTCCCATAGAGCGCCATGTAAATTATGGGTAAGCCAGACCGATTTCTCTGGAGGCACGCGCCGGGTGAGCGAAAGTATTCTTCTCATGAAAAAAATCATTCCGCTTTCACTATTCACTGCCGCCACCCAATTATCTGCCGAAACCGGTCTGACGATCTACAACCAAAACATCGCCGTCGTCCGCGAAACCATTCCGCTGAAACTAGAGCAAGGCGAGATCTCGATCTCATTCGACCAGGCGACTGCCCAAGTTCGCGCTGATTCCGTGGTCCTTCGCGACCCGGCTGGAAAGGTTAATTTCACCATTCTGGAACAAGGATACCGAAACGATCCCGTGACTGAGGGCTTACTCCTTGACCACTTTGAGGGAACAACCATCCAATTCGAGAAATCACTACCGGACGGAACGATCAAGACTGTTGAGGGGAAAATCGTCAGATCTGGCTATGGCGGCGGCCGAAAGAGTTCCCCCATCATCGAATCGGACGGCAAAATGCAGTTTGCCCTTCCCGGTCGCCCGGTCTTTCCCGCCCTCGGAGAGGATAGCATCTTGCGTCCTACCCTTTCCTGGAAAATCGATAGCGAAGCAGCAGCAACGCTGGACGCCCAACTTTCCTACCTCAGCAGTGGGTTCAATTGGCAAGCGACTTACAATATCATTGCTCCCGAAAAAGGGGAAACGGTAAGCCTGACTGGTTGGGTCACTTTGACCAATACCTCCGGAACCGACTTTAAGGATGCCCAAATTAAGCTGGTCGCCGGTGATGTCAATGTCACCCGTCCGGAGGCCGCAGCCCATTTGGGATTCTCAGGCGGAATGAGAGCAAAATCCCGTAATAGAGAGAACAAGGTGACCGAAAAATCCTTTGATGACTTCCATATCTACGGCCTTCCCCGCAAAATTGATCTCCGTGACCAGGAAACCAAACAAGTAGAGTTTCTCCGTAGCGATGCAGTGAAAGCAAGAAAGGTCTATATTTATGAACCTACTCAAAATCGTTTCTACGGTGGTTGGAACTTCAATCGTTCCAATGAAACTTGGCCTAGCGAGGTTGCCACTTTCTGGGAGTTCGACAACATCAGGGAAAATGGCCTTGGGGTTCCCCTACCGGCTGGAGTGATGCGCTTTTACCGAAGTGATAACGCCGACGGCAACCTCGAGTTCGTAGGCGAAAATCGAATTCCACACACCCCACAGAAAGAAAGTGTCCGCCTTCAAACGGGCACATCGTTCGACCTTGTTGGAGAAAAGCTCATCACTAATTTCAAGGCGAGCTCGAACGAGAAATGGGCACGTGAGAGCATGAAGATCACTGTAAAAAATCGCTCCAAGGAGGAGAAGACAATCATTATTCGTGAGCCACTCTGGCGTTGGAGTAACTGGAAAATTGAGAACCCATCGATGAAATTCAAGAAGGTCGACTCCCGGACTATCAAATTCAGTGTGACCCTTGCTCCTGATGCAGTTAAGGAGATTACTTACACGGCATTTTACAGCTCTGAGCCTCAATAGGCTTCGGATCAACCAAACGATTGTGTTGTCCCAAGAAAAAGATTAACTCATTGTGCTTCCTGTAAAATACAACAGCGGTTCCCTTTTCAAGGAACCGCTGCTGAGCACACACGCAACAACAAACATTTGTTACAGCCATACAACGGTTAAGGCTCATCGTTTTGTTTCAAAAACTGAATAGTTTTGTGATAATCTTGTCCCGAGCATCAGGACACTTCAGCACAAATTCAACAGCTGAGCATAACAGGAGCTAATTACGACGCCTTGGATCCAGGTGATATTCACGAAAACTTTTTCTCTGTCATCGGCCTTTTCATTGGATCCACTTTCTGACAGCAGCTTAGCTCGATATCATTGATCGAAAGAAAGTTAGGAGGGATCTTTTCTTCGAATGAATGCGTGGAAGGCCTCGTCACATCCACCAGCACCACAACCCGAAAAGAAAAAGACTATGAAAAAACTCCTGATCCTCACTATCACTCTCCTCACCGGAGGCCTTGCTCTGCCGGCTGCTGCGGAAGAATACCGCCCAAAACGTGGCGGCAATACCTACATCAGTGGCTACCACCACTGCGGCACCCCGATCTATTCCAAGCGGCATCATCGCCAGAACTATTACCAAGAGCGTGTCAGCTATCGCGAATTGGAACGAGAACGTCGCCGCCGGGCCGAGCGTGCCCGCCAGCGTGAAATTCGCCGGGCGATTCAGCGCCGACTCGAACGAGAAAGATATTTCCGCGCACAGCGCAGCCGCCGTGGTGGTGGATATTATCAAAACCGTCGGTGTCGTTAACGAATCTACCGACTTACGTCAGCCCTAGCAAAAGCTTCCCGTTTTACTCGGGAAGCTTTTTTTTGAACGACAGCCTCATCTGAAAACGTTACTTGTTTAAGTCATGAAGGTGCTACCACTTCTCACATTTCTCCTTGCAGGGATCCTTAGTCTTTCAACGACCACCCATGCAGCTTCGCTAACTACGGATGAGGTCCTCGTCCGTTTGCAGGAAGTGATTGAAACCGAGAAAGGATTCGAAAAGTTGACCGCCGATCTCAATGAGATGGATGAAAAAAGTTTGGTCGCTCTTTTAAAGAACTTCGACCGTACCTTTCCGCGGCTTCGTGACAATTACACTTCCCGCTACCAGAACTTCGCGAAATCCCAGTTCTCCGGAAAGGCGAAGACTAAGAAATCGAAACTCATCCGTGAATATCGGTCCGACTTCATGAAAGTCTATGCTCTTGGCGAGGGACCCATGAAGCCTCTTCTCAAGACCAAAAGCATGCCCGCGATCAAAGGGCTAAAAAAACTCATCATGCCAGAGGTGAAGGAAATCTTCGCAACCGCTCCACAAGCTCTTCATGATCAACGAAAGCTCGTGATGATCCTTGCAAAATTCCGCGACGCTATCGTCGAGGCCGCAGTCCTTCCCGATCAGACACCTGCTGAGAAAGGAATCGTTTCCTTTGAAAAAGAAACCATTTCCAGTTTCGCCGGACTTCCCCGTGACGGACTTCGCATCATGAAGAAAAATGATCAGATCGCGGTTAAAGGAGACGTTCTCCCAAAAGAACGGGAAGGAATCCGTGAAATGAATGAATGGCGCCTTCTTCTGGGACTCAACGCCCTGGAAATTGACCCGAAACTCTGCGACGCCAGCCGGGGACATTCCGAAGACATGAATAAGAATGGTTTCTTTGCCCACGACTCCCCTATTAAAGGAAAAGAAACACCCTGGAAACGCGCTGCCATTGAAGGCACCAAAGCTAGTGGCGAGAATATCTACATGGGATCCGAGTCACCGGGGGCAGCGAACAAAGGATGGTTCTTCTCCCCTGGTCACCATAAAAACATGTTCAGGGCCTCCCATAAACGCATCGGACTGGGAAAGTATTCGCGACACTGGACGCAGATGTTCGGCTAGCGCTCCATTGGTCTCGGAGATCGATCCACGACTCCGCGCACCCGGAGGTCATTACCGACTTGCACGATCTCGGAATTCGCGAGTCCAAGTCGAGCCCCAATTGAGGTAACTCCTTTACCACCAATCGCTTGCTCAGAACCCCCAGTGACCATGGGTGCCAAATAAATCACAAATTCATCAATCAAACCCGCATCCAGAAACGCGCCCATCAGCTTACCTCCGCTTTCCAAGAGCACCGTATTGGCACCGTGATTCTTCGCGAGATTTCCCAATGACTCCTCCAATCCCTGATTCCGGAAAATGAGGGTGCGATCCGAAAAGGCATCATTAAAAAGCTGGAATTCGCCATACTCCAGCCCCGCCTTCGTTAATACGACCCTCCAAGGCTGATCCTTATCCTGGGGAATGAAATCACCACGCAAGGTCAAGGCTGGATCATCCTTTCTTACTGTCTCTCCGGAAGTAATGATGGCATCTACCTCTGCACGCAGCTGCTGGACCTCGGCCCGTGCTTCGATTCCAGTGAGCCACTGCCCCTCGCCCGGCGGTCGGGTAATCCGTCCGTCCAAGCTCATTGCGCTCTTAGCGATGACCCAAGGGCGACCCTTGGTCTGCACCATAGCGAAGCCTCGGATCAAGTGACGACATTCCGCCTCAAGAACTCCGGAAGTGACCACGATCCCGGCATTTTCTAAAATCTTTTGGGCCCCTCCCGCATGAGCGGGATTTGGATCCTCAGCACCGTAAACGACTCGTGAGACTCCCGTCCGGATCAACGCTTCCGTGCAGGCACCAGTCTGCCCAATGGTGCTGCAAGGTTCCAGAGTGACATACGCAGTAGCTCCGCTTGCAGACTCGGAATCCAAATTTGCGATTGCTGAACGCTCAGCATGTGGTCTCCCGCCCTTACTCGGTGCTCCCCGTGAGAGTTCTTTACCATCCCGCACAATCAACGCACCAACCGATGGGTTTGGAGCAGCAATCCCGATTCCCTTCTCAGCCTCCGAGATGGCCTCTCGCATCCATTTTTCATCTTCGGTCATCATCGATGGCTCCATTACGCCTTTAATTTTAACAAAACCGTAAGACCATCAGCAAGCTTGTGAATAATGTCCGGAAAGTTGCGATCAACATTCACTCTTCCCAAACTTGTTCCTGATTCACAGACCCGTTTACCGCTCTTCACACCGGTTGTTCCACTGGTGGAACCCTCGTAGCTATAAGGTGGAACGCTGATTTGAACCACTTGCTCACAGTAAGAAGAAGAAGAAGAAAATAAAATTAAGCTATTCACTCTCCAATACAGAAGGGAACAAGTTCCCCAAAAAACCCTCATTCCTGATCCTCCTGATCGGTGGGATTTGCCTCTCCATCCTCATCTCGTGTCATTAATCCGACCCCAGCCTTAGCGACCTTCCCTGTCACCTTTACGGTGGTCACAGCCGCCTTCCCGGCAAGTTTGACCGGAGTAGTGACCAATGAGCATCCCGAAAGGCTCAGCGCGGTACAGAAAGGAATGAGGAGCTTCATCTCCGGAAGTTAAAGGCGGTAGATCAGATACAAAGCGGAAAGTGGTGGCTACATTCTCCGAACTGGCAAAATACGATGGAGCGATTATGGAAGGTGAATGAAAATCTTCATTCTTCTTCTAGCCGGGGTCTCTATGGCAACAGCCCAACAGTGGCCACAATATCTGGGACCAAATGGCGACGGAACCGCAAATGGTTCGGTCTCGGCAGCAGTCCAGAAAGCGGGACCAAAAACTCTCTGGGCAAAAGACATCGGAAAAGGTTGCTCTAGCTTTGCGATTTCCGGAGGGCGGGTTTTCACGACTGGAAACAAAAATGATCAGGATACCCTCTGGTGTTTTGATGCACAGACCGGGAAGGAATTGTGGAAGAAAACCTATCCGGAGAAGCTGGCCGCGAAATTCTACGAAGGCGGACCGGGTGCCACTCCGGCAATTGATGGAGAACGGGTCTATTCCCTGTCCAAGTCCGGCGATCTCTTCTGCTACCATGTCAAAACCGGTGCGAAAATTTGGTCGGTCGATTTTAAGAAAGACTTCCGCGGGAACAAGCCAACCTGGGGCTTTTCCTCATCTCCGGTGATCTACAATGATCTGCTCCTTACCCTCCCCTGTGCGAAAAAAGGCGCAATGGTGGCCTTGGACAAGAAGACCGGAAAACTAGTCTGGCAATCGTCTAATACTGCCCGCCCTGGATACGCCGCACCCGTTTTCTTTAAGTATCGCGGGAAGGACGCAGCGTTGGTCTTCCATGGCCGTAAGCTTGTTGGTTATGACCTTAGTGCGAAGGGTGCGGTCCTTTTTGAGCATACCTGGCGCACTCCTTATGATGTGAATGCCTCCAATCCGCAGGTTCTTGGTGACAAGGTCTTCCTTGCTGCGGGCTACGGAATGGGCCACGCGATTCTCGATATTTCTGAGGAAAAACCGAAAGAGACCCACCGTGAGCGGGACCTCCCTATTATTTTCCAGAATGTCTATCAGGAGAATGGTGATCTCATCGGGTGTTTTGGCGATAAGAATTTCAAGACCGAGCTTTTCCGAATGGACTTTGCGAGTGGTAAGATCCGCTGGCGAAAGAAATTACCGGGCACAAGGGGCTCGGTAGCTAGCATTGGCAAAACCACCATTATTCTCTGCGAAACTGGTGATCTGATCTTCGGAACAGCTGGAAAGAACGGATTTCGGGAAACCGGTCGCAGTAAAATTCCTGGAAAGCGTTATTGGGCACCCTTGGCGGTTGGCGAAGGAAAGCTCTTTGGACGGACTAATGAAGGGCAAATGATTTGTCTGGGGTTGAAATGATAAATAAAAAAGGCTCTCCATTAGCTATGCATGATGGATCCGTGTCTTAATTTGAGTTCGAGGTAGTTCAAATCCTTGATATCGCAAGCTCTATGGATGATTTGCGAGAGGAGGTTATTGAACCCTTCGACAGTTAGAAAATTCATGTGCAAATCAGGCTTTTACTGGAGCCGATGAACGGCCACTCCAACAAATTTTAGCTCTCACTACGCTTGCTCTTAAAACTTTCCGGAAGAAACTCACCGTAGGTTTCCTCCCATCGGAAAGCAGAGCAACCCGCCCGTTATCCAAAATGCACCAAGTACTTATTTTTCTCCTTACGAGCTTCCTTACCGGATGGCTCTCCGCCCAATTGCCATCCTTCCAAGCGAAGCAGGAGGGAACGATTGCCGAAGTCATCCCGCAAGCCACTGCAGTGGAAGCGGAAGATTACTTCTACGTAGCGCTGAAACTGAAGCATGCGCCGCACTACCATTCCTACTACGTGAATCCGGGGACGACCGGTTACGCACCTAAAATCACGTGGGAACTGCCGGAGGGTTTCACCGCAGGCAAAACGCTCTATCCGGTGCCGGAGCTGATTAAGGCCTCCCTCGGGGGCACTCCAAAGAATATTTATGGATACGAAGGCGAGGTCACCTTTCTCTTTCAGGTCAATGCCCCCGCTGATCTTGAAGCGGGCAAGGAATACCTCATCAAGGGCGAAGCAGAATGGCTCGTTTGTAAAACTAAATGCATTCCCGAAGACCAGGAATTCAGCTTCACGATCAAGGGAGCGAAGGAGGGCACCGTCTTCGATCCCGCGCATGAGGAACTCTTTGAAAAAGCGCAAGCCGCGATGCCAAAAGACGGGGCCAGCTGGGTCGCGCTGGCAAAGGAGAGCAAGGGCAGCATCACCTTCGAGCTGACAGCGCCGGATGGCGTGACTCCAAAAGCGCCCATTTACTTTTTCTCCTCCGACAAACAAGTCGATGCCCAAACGGACCAAGAGGTGAACATTTCCGGCCGGAAGGTCGTGCTGACTCTCAAGCGAAATCCCGAGAGCAAGGAAGTCTCCGAAGAACTCAAGGGCATCCTGACCTTCCAGTCAGAGGACGGTGCGGAAGCTCTGCAGATCACTGGCGCTCTGGTCACCGACGCAGTCGCAGGCGGAGCTTCGGTCTCGGCATTTGTCCCTGCAACTGCGGAAGACCGCGCAAAAGGGAAAGAAGTCTATGATGTGACGTACCTCCCCGAGACCGTCGAGCTAGGCGGAGGAAAGGAAAAGAAGGCGACCTTCTGGACCATCCTCGGACCGGCCTTCCTGGGTGGCCTTCTTCTCAATCTCATGCCTTGTGTCTTCCCTGTGCTCGGACTCAAGGTGATGAGCTTTGTGAGCCAAGCTGGGGAGGACGAATCCAAGATCAAGTATCATGGCTTGGTCTTCGGCCTCGGCCTTCTGGTCACGATGTGGATCCTCGCCGCGATCATCATTTCGCTGAAGCTCGACTGGGGACAGCAGCTTTCCAATCCTCCCTTCCTTGCCTTCCTGATTATCCTCTTCGTAGTGATGGGGCTGAATCTCTACGGACTCTTCGAGATAGGAACCAGCCTCACTGGTGCTGGTTCGGAATTGCAGAACAAGAAGGGCTACAGCGGTTCGTTTTTCTCGGGCGTCCTGACCACCCTGGTGGCCACTCCCTGCTCCGGCCCGTTCCTCGGCGCGGTGATGGCCTTTGCCCTCGGTCAGCCACCTCTCACCGCAATGGTGATCTTCACCTTTTTCGGGCTCGGGATCGCCTCGCCCTACATCGTGCTCTCCTTCTTCCCGGATCTCATTAAGAAGCTCCCGCGCCCCGGGGCGTGGATGGAAAGCTTCAAGCAGATCATGGCTTTCCTCGTCATCGGCACCGCCGTTTACTTCATGCGGGCCTATCAGAAACTGGTGGGGGCGGATCATTTCAATCTCTTCCTCTTTGCCCTGCTCGTCATCGGTCTGGGCCTCTATATCTACGGACGCTGGGGCACTGCGATGATCGCTAAAACGAAGCGAATGGTAACCGGATACGGAGTGGCGGGACTGCTCACAGTGAGTGGAATCGCGTGGGCCTTCTCGACCGCCAAACCGCCTAAACCCGGTCTCGCCTGGCACGAGTGGTATCCCGGAATCGTGGAGCTTTCTCGACCAAAGGGACGAATTATCTGGCTGGATTATACCGCCGACTGGTGAGCGACTTGTCACGCCAATGAGTTCCGTGTGTTCTCAAACAAAGACGTCCTCGCCAAGCTGGAAGAACTCGATGTCATGCTCGTGAAGGTTGACTACACCAAGAAGGATCAGGCCATCAGTGATGACCTTCGCCGCTACGGTCGGCGCAATCTACCGACTAATGTCATCATTCCTGCCAACCCCGATGCCCCAGCCATCCTGATGCCGGAAATCATCAACCCAGAGGAAGCCCTGCAAGCACTGGAAGAAGCCGTGAAGGCCGGTAAGTAAGGATCGCTATCGAACCACCTTGCGGCGCTCCCGCAGGTGGAAGAAAATATCGCCACCGGTTTTTAGCAGGATGAGAATCGCTACTAGAACCGTCGGATTCCCAAGCGCGACGAGCGCCATACCGCCAATGATGATGGTGACGTGTAGAATGACAATCCTCCCATAAGGGAGGAACATCACCTTCTGGATGGGGATCGTTTTGTTTTCTCCCCTTCCCAGATAATTAAAGAAAAAGGAAAAGAGGTGGCTGGCAAAAAAGCCTGCGATCAGGAGCGGATGATCTGTTAGATAAGCGAGGGCCCGATCACCCGCCGAGAAGAGATCACCGGTCCCGGCAATCATTCCGCCAAAGACAAACATGGCGTGGCCGAAGCAAAAGAAGCCGTAGTGAACAGCGAAGAACGGGGCGAGGAAGAGCTTCGAGGAAAGGGGTGTCCCAGGCGCGCGATTCGTCAGGAGCTTGAGAACATTCACCACTCCGATGGTGATATTCTCAGCCCAGTAGAGATAAAGGATGCTCATGACATCCCAGTCGCGAAAAATGACCCCCCAGAGTGGGATAAAATTTGCCAAGATCAGAACAACGACCGATGGCGTGGCGAGGGCCTTTTTATTCACCGGACTTTTCTTCCTGAGCCGGAACGAATTTTAAGACGGAGCCATTGATGCAATAACGCTCAGCGGTGGGGGTGGTGCCGCCATTGAAGGCATTGAAGCGCTCGCCAACGAAAACATGACCGAGATGGCCATCACAGATCTTGCATCGGACTTCGATCCGTTGGCCGTCCGGATCAGGGAACTGCTTCACGTTTTCGGCATCGGAGGGATCGTAGAATGAGGGCCAGCCACAATGGGAATCGAACTTCTTAGTGGAGGTGAAGAGCTCGGCATCACAGCCGGCGCAGAAATAGGTGCCCGCTCCCTGCTTCTGGAACTGATCATAAATCTCACCATTTGGCCGGTCGGTACCAGCTTCCCGCAGGACGTAGTATTGCTGAGGGGTAAGCTTTTCGCGCCATTCCTCATCCGTCATTTCAGAGATCTTTTCTGGCTTGGGAGCTTCAGGTGCAGTTTCAGAGGTTGCCATTTCGTCTTGGGTGCAATTGGAAAACACGAAGGCGCTCAGGGCGATGGAAAGGGTCAGGGAACGTTTCATGTTGGTGGGAGTCTAGGACGGCGCGCATGTTCCGTCAAATTCTGGAACGATTGACTCGATTCTATCAGTTCAGGTTTGCAGAGGGGACCGCAGCACCGGAGGGTGGGTTTGTGAAAATTCGTAGGCAGCATGTCATCGTGGGCGGAGTGGCTCTCCTGGGCCTGATCTTCTTGGTGATCGGGGTGATGGCGCAGCGGAAGATGCCGAAGTATTATGCCCACTCGCTGCGGCACTGGCAGGAAGCCGATTCGGTGGCGGGCTATCCCATCCAGACGAACGCGGAGGATAAGGATGCGGAGCCGGAATTTATCAGCGCCGAGTTTATCCCTGCCCTTTCATCAATGAGCCCTCAAGAGAGGTATCGCCTGCCGGTGGCGCGGTATTTTACCAAACCCACGGCGGCCACTGCAGCCGGGAATGGATTGATCCTTTACGCCGGGAAGCCAGACGAAGCTTCAGGTGAAGTGGTTTTGCTGGGGCATCGTCTGCCGGACGGACGGATCATGCAGACCTTTTATGGTGGCCTGGAGAATCGCTTCGTCATCGTGGGGGAAGTGGTGGCACGCGGGTCGAAGATCGGGCAAGCAGCTGAGACCGGACTGACCTTCGAGATCCGGGAAGGGGTGGGCATTGACCCAATGAGGCGGAAGCCAGCGACCGATCAAATCGATGAGGCGGCATTTTTTAAAGAACGGGCGGCACCATCCGATCTGCCCGAGCTGCTGGGCATCCTCCGGAAGGAAGAAAGCGATCCCGAAAAGGTTCTAGAGATCCATTACGGGCAGTAAGCTCCACTGTTAGAAATCGAGATAAATCTCGGTTCGGCGATTCGCACGGCGGCCGGTGGGATTATCCTCGCCGGCTTGCGTCTGATTCGGGAGGCGGGGTTTTGCTTCGCCCTCGGCGAGAGTAATGATCTGGCTGGGCGGTACGCCAACTCTGAGGAGGTATTTTTTCACCGCACCAGCGCGGCGCCCGGAGAGATTCTCATTGTAATCATCGCTGCCAAGGGAATCGGTGTGGCCGGAGAGGGTGAGCTTTTTCGAGGAGTCCAGCTTTAGCAATCCCGCCACAATATCGAGCTGGCGTGTGGTGCGCGGAGTGAGTCCGTCCTCATCGAAGCCGAAGTAGAGGATGAGGGTATCGCCGCCGCCCGGATTTTTAATGAGGGGCGTGTAGTGGACATCGCCCCCGGCCACGCGGGTGGCGTAGTCGGCGAGGAGGGAATCGAGATTCACCTCGGTGATGCGCCAAGGCTGGTCCGGCGCGGCGCGTTGCACGCTCACTCCGAATTCTGCAGCTTTCTCGCCGGTCTCGTCCTGCACGTGCGCCATGAATCCCGCCGTCAACTCGCGATTAAACATGGCGCGAAGCGGCTTGCGGGGGCGGAGGCGATATCGTGCCTCTTCGAAGATGATGCAGAGCCCTGCGATCTTGGCATCGGAGACCTTGCCGGTTTCCACGAAGGATTTTGCTCCATTGAAATTCTGGGCGAGCGCGGCCTGGAGGAACTCATTGGCAATGCCGAGGGAATCGGTCAGGACAGGCTTTTGTGGCTGATCTTCCCTGGCCATTTCCGGCTTCGCAGAATCTGCCCCGGGCAGGACGATTTTCTCGATTTGCCACTCACCGGAGCGCTTCCGACGGAGGTCGAAATAAATTTTCGGGAGCACCTCGCTGCCAAGGGTCTTTCCTTTCTCCTCCAGGTTCAGAACCCAGCGGGAGCGACGGTTCGCCTCCAACTCCCCGATTTCAACTACGGTATCCATCGTACTGAGTTGGTAGTTTCCAGATTCCAGGAGAGCCTGAAGCTGCCGTAGGCGAGGCTCATCCAGCGCATCTTTGCCGATTAATCCAGCCACCTTTTCAATCTCACCTTTTTCGAGGGACTCCCCGATCCGGCGGAGGAGAACCTCAGGCTCCAATTCGGCGACTCCCATTCCAAGATCCATGAGAATCTCCTCCGGAGTCAACTCGGCGGCGATGTCCATGGGTTCCTCTCCGGGCTCCGGGTCAGATTCGAACGATTCGAACTGCTCCGGCGTCTTAGCTGGTTCTTCCTGCACCGGAGAAGTGTTCGCTTCACCGCCATCATCATCCTTCCCGCCAAGCAAGAACACCCCGCCGCCGATCAGCCCTGCAGCGAGGAACGCGACGATCAAGTAGAGTCCGAAGTTCGAACGAGGTTCTTCAAAGTCGTAGGTGCTCATGGTTTTAGTGGGTGGATTTAATCGGTCCTCGGAATCTGGGGAATGGTGACGCGTTGATCAACTCTTCCCCGCACGACACGCAGCACCGTTTCCTGCACCGCAGCGGTCGCGACAAGGCGCAGATAGAAGTCCTCATCATTGCGAATGCGCGAGCCGTTGATTTCTAAAAGAAGGTCATTGGGCCGCAGTCCGGCATCGTAGGCGTGACTGCTTTCCTCAACTTTCGAGATGAGAACACCTGTCACTCCCCGGGCACGGTAAACGCGTGGGACATTCCGCACCGTCAGACCGATGGCGGAAATGATGGCCTCATCCGAAGCGAGGCGGCCGCTATTCTTCACCGGATCCGGAAGGGCGAAGGGATCCGCCTCCGCGATCACCGCTTTAAGATTGAGGGTCTCATTTCCCCGCGCCACGCTGATAATGACCGTCTCGTCGACGTTCGAACGCTGCACGCGATTCAGAAAGCCGCGCGTCGAGGTCACGCCTTCTCCCTTAAATGCAGTGACAATGTCATAGGGCTTCACGCCGGCTTCATCCGCCGGACTCCCGGCAGTGACATCCCAGATCATCACGCCCTTCCCATTATATTTATAAACGCTACGGAGGTAGTTATTGAGATCACGTGTTTCCAGTCCGAGATAGCCATGAACCGGGCGGCCTTTTTTAAGAATGAACTCCAGGGTCCGCTTTACCTCGTTTGACGGAATGGAAAAACCGATCCCCTGGAAGCCGGGGTTCTCCCGGTCCTGGGTATAGATGGAGGCATTGATCGCAATGATCTCGCCGAGGTGATTCAGCAGCGGGCCGCCGGAATTGCCCGGATTGATCGCCGCGTCCGTCTGGAAGAGATCGCGTTGCCCGTCTGAGAGAGAGCGATCCCGCGCCGAGATCCGACCCACCGTGACGGACTCGCCGAGACCGAAGGGATTCCCCACTGCGATCGCCAGCTGGCCCACTTTCACCGCATCTGAATCGGCGAACTTCAGGGCCTGAAAGGTTTCGCCCTTCACTGCGCTCTTGATGCGCAGGACGGCGATGTCGAGGAGCTTGTCCGAGTTTACGAGCGTCGCCGGAAGCGAGCGGCCATCATGCAGGGTCACGCGGATGCGTTTGTGCCCCTCGATGACGTGGTGATTGGTAATGACATGGCCTTCCTTGGAGACAATGACCCCCGATCCCAATCCAGGAGTGAGACGGTCGCGCTCATAGACGCGGCCGCGGAAGGGATCGATGACTCGCTCCCTTTTCAGGATTTCGGTATCGATGCTCACCACTGCCGGGGTGACTTGCTCGACCAATGAGACCATCTCGTCATTCGCCCGGATGAGTCCAGGGACCTGGCTCGGATCGAGCGCGGCCTTCGCTTGCAGCGTAGCATGCTCCGGCGCGAATTGCCCCCGCTCCGGCTCTTTCCCGAAGCCGAAGATGGGATGCCCGCCCTGCCAGGCCCGGAACACATACACCGAGAGAAACGCTGCCGCGAATACGACACACAGCACGATCACCCGCTTGAAAGCATCATTCATAATCAATAAAGAGGCTACACCGTAATCCAAACTCGGCCATTGTCAGCAGCGGACTCTCACGGGGACACCACGATGGAAGCGGCCCCATCGGGCGGAAATTTCTTGGAAGAATTCCGCCCTTATCCCGTTTCTCTCCCAGCATGCACCGCCCTCCTTTTTTCTTCCTAATCGTCTTCGCGGCTTTCATCGGGAAGTCATTCTCCAATGACCTCCCTATCCGTGACGGCCTCGCGCTCTGGCTGGATGCCAGTGCTGAGGAGACCATCCTCCACGATGACAAGAACAAGGTCACTGCCTGGAAAAGCCGCGTCGGAAAGCTCACGGCTACCTCGGGCAAGTCCGCCCCGCTCCTGAAGCTTAATTCGCTCGGTGGTAAGCCCACCCTGCGCTTCGAGAATGGCTCCACCCTCTCCATCAAGAACGTCCTCGCCGGGAAACGCGAGGCCACCGTCTTCGTCGTCTTCCGCCGTGAGGCTGGGAAACATAAGCCCTGGCAAAAAGTCCTCAGCAACGGCACTCACCTCAGCGGCGTCCTCTTCGACCTCGGTCAAAACGAGGGTGAAATGACCACCCGCATCCTGCGCGGCGGATTTAATAAGAACGTCGGTCCAGACCTCTGGCTCGGCACCTCGAAGGCGGGCGACTGGGGTGGACTGACCGGCGACATTGCCGAGATCCTCGTTTATCACCGCAGTTTTTACGTCGAGGAACCACTAGCGAAGATCAATGCCTACCTTGAAAAGAAGTGGGGATTTAAAGAAGATCAATCGACCGATTGGACCCGCGGCGGGCCACTCCCGAAAACTCCGGAACATAAGAACCAACGCCTCCCACTCTCCGATCAAACAAACTCCGGCCAATGGAGGGAACACCTCGAAATGTGGGATGAATTCCAGGGTGAAAAACTCGATCACACAAAGTGGTGGGACCACAATCCCAACTGGTTTGGCCGCGCGCCCGCCCGCTACCTTGCCCGCGAAATTCAGGTCAAGGAGGGCCGGCTCCATCTCTCGATGACCAAGGATAGCTCGCTGCCTCACGAGAAATTCTACGACCGTGAAACTTATCGTGACTACTCCTCCGGCAGCCTGAAATCAAAGAAAGGCATTCTCTACGGATACTTCGAGATTAAGGCCATGGCCATGTCCAGTGCTGCTTCCAGCGCCTGGTGGTTTGCCGGGACCAGCTTCGCTCGAAAGGATAACAGCCGCTGGACCATCGAGATCGATGTCTTCGAAATCGGAGCACGCAGTCCGAAACATGAGCACGCTTATAACATGAATGCCCACGTCTTCCGCACCCCGACCTCGAAGCGGCATTGGAATAAGGGTGGTACTTGGAAGGCTCCCTTTAAGTTCGACGAAGCCTTCCACATCTACGGCCTCGAGTGGTCTCCGGATTTCATCAAGTATTACGTCGATGGTGCCCTCGTCCGCAGCATGAAGAACACCCATTGGCACACCCCGATGCAGATGATCTTCGACTCGGAAACGATGATCGATTGGCTCGGCACCCCGAAAGATTCCGATCTCCCCTCCACCTTCGAGGTCGAATATGTGCGCGCCTGGAAGAACAGCAAAACCAACCCGAAGTGGTGGGAAACTCATCGCATGCACGATCCTAAAAATTCTAAGATTACCCGCTACGTCAGAAAGATGGCCGCGCAGTGACCGGGCGGTTATTCTCCCCCCATGGTAATGAACACCCCGCCCTCCGTCCTCGTCATCGGCACTGGTGAATACGTCACCGGACTCGTCCATGGCTCTGAATCCACCTCCGACAAAGGTGCCGGGATCGTCGCTCTCACTCTCTTTGATCTGAGAAAGCGGGGACTCATTGGCGATATTTCCCTCGCCGGGAGCAATGGCACAAAGTTCCCTGCCGTGCGCGCCCACTTTGATCGTCTCATCACCCAACGATACGGGCTGGATTCCAATTTCACCTCCTTCCCGGCAGACGACCAACGCGATCCTCAAGCCTGGCGCACTGCTCTCGATGCCATGGCACCGGGCGATTCCGTCCTCATCTTTACTCCCGATGATCTCCACTTCGAGATGGCGCATACCGCCGCCAGCCGCGGTCTTCACGTCCTTGTTGCCAAGCCCATCGTTCAGACCGTCGCCCATCACGATCAACTCATCGCAGCTGCCGAGGAGAATGACGTCCTCATCGCCATGGAAGTCCACAAACGCTGGGACCCCATCTATGCCGATGCCCGTCAGCGACTTCGAGAACTCGGAGATTCATCGTACTTCGCCAGCTACATGAGTCAGCCGAAAAGCCAGCTGGAGTCCTTCCGTGCCTGGGCCGGGAAGTCATCGGACATTTCGTATTACCTGAACGCCCATCACATCGACTTCCATTGCTGGACCCTCGAGGGCCGCGCCTGCCCCGTCTCGGTCATCGCCTCCGCTTCCGATGGAGTGGCGACATCGAAAGGCCTGCCCACCGAGGACTCCATCACTCTCATGGTCGATTGGGAAAATGCTTCCGGCTCCCGCGCCACCGCTGTTTATACCTCCGCGTGGATCTCAGCCACCGCCGAGGTCCATTCCCAGCAACGCTTCTTCGCCCTTCATCACGAGGGAGAGGTTCGCATTGATCAAGCCCATCGTGGCTACGACTTCGCCAGCGATGTCACCGGCTACCAATCGCCCAATCCCCTCTTCTTCCGCTACACCCCGGATGCCAATGGTCACTTCGCCGGCCAATCCTGCTACGGTTACCAAAGCATCGCCGACTTCATTCTCCAAAAGCGCGACACTCTCGCCACTATCCAGACCACCCGCGAAACAACCGCCATTCTCGAAGCGGGACGCATTTCCCTCGATGAAGATCGCAGGGTAGAAGTGGTATGATCCAGCTCCGTTCATAGAGTGTGCCGATCATTATCGGGTTTACGCTAACAATACTGGCATAAATACCGATTAGCGCGATCTTCAGACATAGACGAACACAAGATGATGTGAATAATCCCGTAATGGCAAAGCCCTTCTCAAAGGTCCTCCCAGCTCTTTTCATTACCCCGGCCTCGGGGCAAGACGTCCTCCGATATCGCTATCAGCTTTATGACGAGCAGGATGGTCGGATTGATGTCGAGTCCCACTACCTGGACTACAAACACAGCTGGGGAAATTCCTCCGCCAGCCTGCGCCTCGCGGTTGATAGTCTCAGTGGAATGACGCCCACCGGCACCCACTTGGCCGGTGATGACAGTCAGTGGAATTTCCAGCAGATCGATGATGAACGATACGTCGCGGTGGCCACGCTGGAGCATGAGATCGATGATTACACCCTGACCTTTGAATACGCCCACAGCAGTGAGGAGGACTACCGCTCGAATGCGGTCACCGCGAAGATCGCACGCGAGTTCAATTCAAAAAATACCACCATCACCGGCGGTGTGTCGTTCGCCTTTGATCAAGTTCTCGCCACTGACTTCACCAGCATCCAGCGGAACACGGACAAGGACAGCCTTGATGTCAGTATCGGCCTGTCCCAAATCCTGAGCAGGAATGACCTTCTGGATGTCACCCTCGGATATGGTCGCTCCAGTGGCTACCTCTCGGATCCCTACCGCCGGATTTCCCAGATTCAGACCATCCTTGTGGATACACCCTTCGGACAGATCCCGGTCACCGATACCTTCCAGTATTTCGAAAACCGTCCTGATGAAATTCACCGCTTCGTGGCTAAAGCTAGCCTTCGCCATTACTTCCGACCGGCCAATGCTGCCCTGAAATTCTCTTACCGCTTCTTCGCAAACAGCGACAGCATTGAAGGCCATACTTTGGAACTGAAGTGGATCCAGCAGCTCAACTCTCAACTCTCAGTTACGCCGTACTTACGCTACTACCAGCAAAGCGGCGCAGATTATTACTACGCTTCACTCACCGATTCCGGAATCACCGGCACCGGTCTCATTGACGGAAGCGGGCCGAATTATTCCGCC
>CALBVA010000327.1 GCA_937969125.1 uncultured Verrucomicrobiales bacterium
CTGATCGCCGGTGGCTGGCTCTATGGCGACTACTGGAAAAAGAATGGAACGATTGCTACCGGAGGGATCGAAGCCTCGGAACTCAGGGCGAAAAATACTGAACTTGAGCTTAAGAACGACGAACTTGCCGGTGAGCTGGCCCAGGTGCGCTCGATGTTGGCAAAGGGTCCTTATCCGGTGCCGGATGAATTGATCAGCTGGATCGAAAAGGACTTTGGCCTCGTGTTCCTCAAGGGACCAAATGTGCGAATGGCTTCCCCGGCCACCTTCCGCGATGTCGCTGAGTCCAATTTAAAGATGGCCCACGGTGAAGACCGGCTGGAGGTGGAAAATATGGCATGGGAGCTTATGGGCCTGCTACCGCCGGATCAGCGCCTCAAAGGGCAGTGGATTATGGTCAATACGGTGGGGGCGAAGGGGATCTTTGATCTGCGCAAGGGACAGGTCCTGCTCTCTGAAAAATTCGATCCGGAAAGCATCCCCGATTCATCGGTGCTGGTGAGATTACTCGCCCAGCAGCTGGCATGGCAGAATCATCCGCGCAAGGAGTGGCAGAGCCGCGACGATTGGCAGGCCTGGCAAGCGACCTACGTGGGCGCGGCGGCCACGACCCAGACCCGCTATCTCAGACGGCGGGCTGCAGCTAACGAAGCCGAATGGAAGGACCCCGAAACAGACCGCGAAGCCCTCCTGATGCAGCTCTCTCCCGCCCTTCAAGAGTTTTCCAATTTCCCCTTTGTCGATGGAAACAACCACGCCCAGCATCACTACCTAAAATCCCGTGAAGCCTGGAGCGAGATGCTCCGGAACCCGGCCAAGACCACCTCCGCGATCATTCATGCCGAAGAAGAAGTTTCGGAGCCGGCGGACATCCCATTAAGCGACTCGACAGACCTCCTCCTCGGGAGTGACGTTATGGGAGAGCTTGGCCTGCGTCTCTGGATGGAGCCCTTCGCTGGCAATCTCGCCGCCCGAGAGCTAGCCGCTAATTGGCGCGGTGACCGCTATGAACTTCGTGATCGAGACAAGCAAACCCACCTCCACTGGCAGATCGAAATGAGCTCCGTCAAGGCAGCCCGAGATATCGTCCGCGAAGTTGAGATGTCGATGATGAGGCACCTCCGAGAGACTCAGCCAAATCGCGAAATCCAGATCCAGAGCCTTGGGACGCGGGTCACCTTTACCAATCTCCCTAAAACCTAAAGTTACCGATGCTGTCTCAAAAAGTCATTTTTAAGGGCCGCGTCCAAGGCGTCGGCTTTCGGTATTCGACCAAGCGCCTCGCTCAGGGATTCGATGTCATCGGCACCGTCAAAAACCTCAAAGACGGAAGCGTGGCGCTGCAAGTCATGGGTGAGAGCAACGAGGTCAGGGACTTCATTCACGAGATTATCGAGGAATCAGACCTGGCAGGATTGATCAAGGAGCACCAAATCTGGGACATCGATCCGTTGACCTGCACCGGCTTTTCCATCACTGCTTAATCACGCGGAAGAACTTCTGGCGGAGAAATTGAGCCGAGCCCACGGGATCATCGAATCCCGCTTCGCCGTCCGCCCAGTCCGTAGTCTCGCCTTCACTCTGAAGCAGCGGGCTCACGTTAACCCAGTTGCCGATACTCTCCGAAGTCTGCAGACGGTAGGTCGCGCCTGGCTCGGATGGAAAACTCAGCACGAGACCTCCGTCCGAGGAACGGGTCAGCTCGATGGTGATCTTCTCCCCGGCCGCAGCATCACTAGTGATCGTACTCCATCCGATGTCGCGCAAGGAAGCGAGGTCCACATTGGTCAGTTCAAAGCGCGGAATTCCCTGCGTGATCGAGAGCCCCGGCTCCATAATGAGATCCTGAAAATTCCCCCGCCCTACTGTCCCCAAAAGAATCGGATCACCGAACGGGAAAATCCGTGAATCATAGGTATCGTCTCGCCAATGGAAATCTCCCCCGCCCGCCACGAGAAGACCGGGTAATGAGTTCCCCGTCTCCTGCTGATAAGTCGCGATAGTCTGAGGCCCCATGAAGCGATTATTGACCACCAGATCCGTCCACTCGTCGACTCCACGGGCTGCAATTCCAAAGCCATGCCCGATCTCATGAAGCGCGATCGTGTAAAAATCAATCTCACCCGGCTGTGGCAGCGACGTCAGATCGAAGTGCCAATTCTCATTCTCATCAAAGGTCACAGTCCCGCCCAGGACAGAGAGAGAATCAACCCCCGAATTAAACCCCCGGTTCAAAAGACTGTTAGGATCTTCAAAGACCTCACCAAAATTTAATCCGCCGGCCATCGGCCCGCCACGCCCCGTATCCTCCAGAGGCCGTGCTCCCACATAGAGGATCCATTCATCCTCCGGGACCTGAAGCCCGCCAATATAAATATCAGCCTCCCCCTGCTCCACATCCGTGACCAGAGCATCAGTCCCCGGCCCCGCAGCAGTGCTCACCTGAATTCGCTCCCCCGTCCCAGGGTGGAGCAGCGAAAAACGGGCGTCGTCATTGTCATCCTGCGCATTCACCGGTAGAAGCGATGTCGAGATCACCCGACTCCAGCGCGCCGCTGCTGCTTCCACTGCAGCGCGGGCATCGGGATTGTCAAAGAACCCTCTGCTGTCATAGGTATAATCCACCCTAACCTGAAGCGCCTGAAGCGAACAAGTGGTCAGCACGAGAGTTTGGAGCCATCTCATAGTTCTACAGGTTACGAACTTTTTCCCATCATTTCAAGAAACGTTCGGGAAATTTTTATAACAAAGCGATCTCTCCCTATTCGGCTTCGATCACAGGCTTCC
>CALBVA010000328.1 GCA_937969125.1 uncultured Verrucomicrobiales bacterium
CATCGACTGTTACTATTGGAATCGACCTGGGAGACAAGAAGCACGCCATTTGCGTCCTCGATCACGCTGGAAAGGTGCTCGAAGAGCGAATGATGACCAATAACCGGGAGAGCTTACGACGACTTTCCAAAAAGTATCCTGACGCCTTGATGGTGATGGAAGTTGGATCTCATAGCCCGTGGCTCAGCCGTTTTTTAGACTTATCCGCGGGATAGGCATGACTTTTTCAGCAGCCCCAAATTTTCGATGATTCCCAAACTCCATTCGGTAAAGTCTAGGGCCTGATATCTAACGGGAACTAAGGCTCTCAGAAATCGATCAAAGTTTGGTCTTGAGTTTGAAATCTAATAAACACTTAAAGAGAGTGAGTTACGGGCTTTCTGGCTTCTGGATTCGTCATGCGCACCTCGCGGAGAGCCAAAATTCGAGCCTTTAATTTGGAATCAGCACTCGCTCTACGGTCAGGTGTGGGTCAGCCTTGACGATAAAGATGAAATCCCTACTCATAGCCGCACTATTCCTCGTTACAGCTTCAGTTTCTTTCGCGAGCGACTGGAGGTCAATCGGGGTTGAGGAGATCGTCCTCAAATCGAAGCTGCTGAAAGTAAGCGCCCGAGTCGAACTCGATGCTGGTAAGCTGGCTTCAATCGAGGTGACCATTGACGGGAACACCGTGGCCGTTCCGAAAGAAGAACTAGAAGGTATCGAGGATGTAGATTTGCGTAGCCTTCGATTGATCACGCCTGTGGGTAATGGAGGCCCGATTCCACCGAACGCACCGAAGGGTCATTTGGTCGTCTCTCTGAATTACGGGCCGACAAAGTACCACGTAAAGAAAGCCAGAGAGCAGATTGTGCCGGTGATGAGTTGCGCGAGATTTAATTTTGAGTCGGGCTCATATTCAGAGCGAGAGACATGCCTGCCTACGCAGAATTACAAGAATACATGGCGCTTTTTCCTGAAGCCGGTTGGCGCGAAACAGATTCCAAACGGAGAAGAGAAGAGTGTCGAAAACCCTTACGAGGGCATGGGCTCGTAGCAATCGACTTGGCGAAGGCACTGTCCAACCTACTGCTGCTGTGGACTTAAAATCTGAATGAACTCTAGAAACTTAAACCTTGAATCGAAGCCTCGCCGCTAGAAGTAGGTGACAGATCTAAAATGTTCCCTGTGAAAATATGCCGATAGGAGAAGCTCTCGCTGAAATCGTCATCCGCCCGATTTTCGAGCTGATCTTTTATGGAGTTGCATACTGGATTGGGTATCTAGTCCTGTCTATTCTATCATTGGGTCAGTTGAAGCTCGCACCATTGATGAGCATCGATCAGAAGAAAGGGAAGATTGATTGGAGTATCTGGCTCCATCGCCCCATGCAGGGACGAGTTCTGAAGGCCGAGGTTGTGTGTTTGTCAGGCTTGCTTTTTCTGGCTGGAACAGCCTGCGTTTTTTACTTCGTCACTCGTGATACCGACCAATCAGAGAAGTCGAAGCTGGACGACACCTCGCCGCCACTAAAGTTAAAAAGCCCGCCACTCATGAATGAGGGCGGGCCTTGGGTGAAAAGGGAAATCGGGATGATTAGGAAAGCTCGGCGAGCTTTGTCTTGATGGCCTCTGAATTCGGAAGATCACCGGGGGAATCATTGACCTCGGCGTATTGGATGATGCCGGCCTTATCGATGATGAAGGCGGAGCGTTTGGAGACGCCGCCCATGATGAGGTTCTTCTCGGGGAGAAATTGCTCGTAGGTGGTTCCGTAGGCTTCGGCTGCCTTGTGGTCGTAGTCAGAGAGAAGCTTCAGCTTGATGCCCTCTTTTTCAGCCCAGGCTGCCTGTGCGAAGGGGTTGTCTCCGGAGATTCCGAAGACAGTGCAGTTCAGGTTCGCATATTCTCCGAGTCCGCCGGAAATGGCGCAGAATTGCTCCGTGCACACGCCGGTGAAGGCCATGGGGACGAAGAGGAGGAGGATGTTTTTCTCGCCGGTCTGCTCGGAGAGCTTCACTACTTCGGGGCCATTCTCGCCGAGAGCGACGAGGGAAAAATCAGGGGCTTGATCGCCAACTTTAATACTCATAACGCCGCGAATATAGGTAGGGCCTGCGGCGCGCCAAGTGAGAACGAAGCTCCATGATCAATTGTTCCTCTCCTCATTACAATTGGTCGCTCTCTTTATAGTCACCCGCTTCTCTCTTGCAGAGTTCCTCGACCTGCCGCAGTCTCCGATCAACATTTGATTCAATTATGTTCAAGCGTCTTAAAAACCTCATCAAAGGCTTCTTCGGCCTCTTCATCGGCGGGCTGGAAAAGCGGAATCCCGAGGCTCTCCTCGATAACGAAAAAGAAAACCTCCGGAAGCAAATTTCCGAGTTCAATAAGGGCCTCGCAGCCCACGCGGGACTGGTGGAAAAGCTCATGTCCAAGGCCAAGCGCCTGGATCGCGAGGAGAATGAACTCCGCGCAAAGACTGCTGCCAATCTGAAGGCAGGGAATCGCGAAGCCGCCGGAAAGCTGGCCCTTCAACTCCAGACTGCGGATAAGGAGCACGACGAAGTGCGCGAGCAGATGGAGGAGGCCGATGCCCGCTATAAAGAGTTGGTGAAAGCCCGTGACGTCAGCGTGAAGCAGGCAAAGGACCGCATTGAGCAGCTCACCCGGAACCTCGATGAAATGAAATCTACCAAGGCCATGGCTGAACTCAATGAGATGGCCTCCGGCATGGTGACTGACATCGGTGGCTCCGGCGATACTCTGAATCGTCTTGAAGACATGGTGGAAGAGGAGCGGACCAAGGCCGCCGGGCGGTCCCGTGTGGCGAAAGATCAGCTCGATATGAGTGGCATCAATGAGACCGCAGCCGAGCAGGATGCTCTCGCCGAGATGGCTCTCGCTGATTTTGCAGCTGCCGAAGGCATCGAGCTGGAAGGGGATTCTGCTGCTTCCAAGGCTGACTCCGACTCCGCTCCCGCCGAGACCACCAAGGGCTCGATGGGACCCCAGAGCGAAGGACAATAAAGCTTCCTGATGAAAAAACGTCCCTGGTTGGTCTGGCTTCTGGTCATCTTGGTCTTTGCCGCCGCCGGGGCTGCGCTTTGGTTAAAGCTCGTCATCGATGAACAACCCGATGTCCATGAGGATCCCGGTATCCCCGAGGGCCTGGTGGTTCCGGATCCTGACTCTGTAGAATGATGAGCAATCCACTCCCTGACTGGGCCGCTGAAGTCATCGCCCGCTATGAAAGTGGGTCTTCAGGATGTTTCGTACTTCACGGCAATGTCGATGACCGCTTTCACCTTCCTTTGAAGGAGGCTCGTCTCGGTAGTCTATCTGATTTCCTCGGCGAAGTTCTCCTGCCACGCTTCGATGTCATCCTCAGCTACGACCTCGGTGGTGGCGTTGAGGTGGAGCGGGGAGGGGAGATCTTTTCCCAGTGGCCCAGCCTGAAACAGGATGTTCAGCTGCCAACCCAGCCTCTTAAGGCCTCCCGTTTCCTCGGTCGCTATCTCACCTACGTGAGGAACTTGCGGCACGTTGGAGCGAAGGCTCCGCGGGTCGCGCTGATTTTTAAAGGGGCTCATTTGATGTGTCCGTCCCTGCCGAACGCCCTGAATTACGATCTGCATGCCCTCGCCAGCGTGTGGCAGGCCTGGGCCTCCGAGTCTAATCTCGCCGCGCATGGTCAGGCCGTTTTTCTTCTCTCGGAGAACCTGAACGGGCTGCATTCCCTCGTCGCGAATCATCCCGCAATAGCGCATCTGGAGGTGCCGCTCCCCACTGTCGAGGAGCTCACTGGGGTGCTGGAAGTCCTCTCCGAAAAGTCACCGAAAGCGGTGAAGGATATCAAGGATCGCCTTCCATGGGCTGCCGCACGCCTCCGCGGTGCCACCGGAAGTGCAGTGGAGGATCTGCTGCTCCGGCGTCACTATGATGAAAAGCCGCTGGTGGAGGATGATTTTAGCAAGCTGAAGAAGGTGCTGGTGGAGCGGGATTGCGCTGGGCTCATCGAATTTGTAGAGCCGGACAGCTCGCTCGATAAAGTGATCGGGTTGGATGTGGCAAAGGATTGGTTGCGCAGGGATCTCGATCTCTGGCGTCTCGATGAACTGGAGGCCATGCCGATGGGATATCTCTTCTGCGGACCGGTGGGGACGGGTAAGACCTACCTCGCTGAGTGTCTGGCGGGAGAGGCGGGAGTCCCAGTGGTGACTCTCAAGAATTTCCGCGACCGCTGGGTCGGATCGACCGAGGCGAATCTCGAAAAGATCTTCTCCCTGCTGCACGCGCTGGATCGCTGCATGGTCTTCATTGATGAGGCTGATCAGGCCCTCGGAAAGCGGGCTGCAGGCTCCGGCGATTCCGGGGTTTCCAGCCGGGTCTATTCCATGATCGCGAAAGAGATGTCGAATCCGCGTAACCGTGGAAAGCTGGTTTGGATTCTTGCCAGCAGTCGTCCAGATCTCATCGAGGTGGATCTCAAGAGGCCGGGACGTATTGATGTGAAGATCCCCATCTTCCCTGCGACCGAGCCGGAGGAATCGCTGAAGCTCCTTCGTGCCCTCAGCGGAAAGCGCGGGCTGAAGCTGACCGATGACGAATGGGAAAAACTGAAGCCGCACTTCCCTGGATTAGTCACGGCTGGAGGAGCGGAAGCCCGTGCTGTGAAAGCGGTGCGTCTGGTGAAAACGAAGACCCACGAACCCTTCGAGGCGATGCATCACATCCTTACCAGCAGCCTGCCGCCGGTGCCATTCGAGACGCTCAAGGCCCAGATGCGACTCGCGGTGACGGAAGCGACGGAGGCGGAATTCATCCCGGATTCGGTTCGGAAAATCCTAGCCTGATCACGCTCCGCAGGTGGAGATATTGACGGAGTCAATGAAGTCCTTCACCGCTGCTTCGAAAAGATTGGGTCGTTCCCACGGGACGCGGTGACCGGCGTCCGGGATATAGATATGGCGTCCGTGCGGGAGCTTCGGTGAGGCTTCTTCGCCGATACGGGAGAACTTGCCATCCTTCGCTCCGGTGACCCAGAGAACAGGACAGCCAATCCCGGGAAAGGCGGGTCTGAGATCATACTGGGTTCCCAGTGACCAGTCGCGGAAGGATCTAGCGACCTGGTGTTTGTTTTCCTGCTCTGCCTGGATTAGGCCGTCACAGAAGTCCTTCGAGTCGTCAAAAAGTTCCTGTTCATTCCAACGGAAGAGGAATTCATCGAAATCATCCTCGGCGAGCTGAGCCCAGCCTTCATCCCGGAGGATGCGGGCATCATGTCCTTCCTGCAAACCTGGGTGCGCGGCCACGATGATGGCGGCCTTCCACTTTTCCCGGTCGGCGAGGAGAGCGTGCAGGGCGAGGCGTCCTCCCATGGAATATCCCAGGAGAATGTCCCCCTCATCGGCCGCATCCGCGATGCGTTGTCCGGCGGCGGGGAGGGAGAGATGTTGTTCCTGTTCCAGTAGCGACCATAGGTCCATAGCGGACATTTCGGTGCCGAATTTACCCTTAAAGAGATCCCAGTCGTGATGAGAACCGGCGGTTCCGTGCAGGCAGTGAATCATGGTTTCCAGAGTCCAAAAAGTTGGGCCGCGCAACCGAGGCCGAAGGCCAAACGGTTCTTCCACGGTCGGGGTGGGGTGAGGATGCGCCAGTGGTTGTCCTCACCGGTTTGGCGGACGCCGGGCAGTGGGTTAACGAGGGTTTTTTCACGGCAGAGCGCGAGGAGGGGCAGATCAGCCTTTGAATCGCTGTAGCCGGCTTCCGCGGAGGTGATTTTCAGAGAGGCAAGGCGGCGGACTTTTTCTTCTCCCTTATGATTTTCGCCGATGAGATCCGGAAAGAGCGGCACTCTTTTTTCCCAGTCGAAGCGGGTTCCTAGTGAGAGATGAAAGCCCAGCTCCTTTCCAATTCCCTCCACCCAGAGCTCCGGGCTGGCGGAGGAAAGGACGAGGGTGCGACCGCCTTTTCGGTGTTCCTCGATCTCTTCAATGATCTCCGGATAGGTGATTTGCGGGAGCCATTCGCGGACAAAGCCCCGGGCATGCTTCTCCAGGGTGGCGCGTGGCATACGCCAGAGATAGCTGTGGAAGATCCGCTTCATCGTGCCCGCGCCCAGGAACTTCGCCAGCGGGAGAAAGGCGATGAAGACGGGAGTCAGAAAGCGGCGTAGAGGTTCGGCTTGTAAGACATAGCTGCGGAAAACGAGCTGGGTGTCCCAGGGGATGATCGTTTGATCGAGGTCGAAGAGGACAGGGTTGTCTGATTGATTGGAAGCCACGGAGAAGGGGAGAGAGGCAGGTTATGACTTGTCAGGGAAAATGGAATTTCAATCTGCCAGGAAATGGCGGTAAGGTGTCGCAGATGAGACTGATCCTGATTTTATTGACCGCGGTCTGCGGGCTGGTGCGAGGCGATATTTTCGCAGACATCGCGGTAACCCGTGGCGAAGAGTCGTTGGGAACTATCCGGATTAAACTGGAGCACGAAAAAGTCCCACGAGTGGTCGCCGCATTCATCGGTCTCGCCACCGGGGAGCGGGCCTGGATTGACCCGGCCACGAAAGAGGTCAAACGCGGCGTTCCTTATTACGATGGCATTATTTTCCATCGCCTCGATCACGACTTCGTCATTCAGGGGGGAGACCCCCTCGGCACCGGGTCAAACGGTCCGGGCTACGTGGTGCAGGACCAATTTCACCCGGATCTGCGACACTCCTCGCGCTATGTCGTCTCGACCGCCAAGAGCACGAATCCCAATACCTTCGGTTCGCAGTTCTTCATCACCCTCCGTGATACTTCAAATTTGGATGACAAGCATTCCGTCTTCGGCACCGTCATTAGTGATGAGACCTTTCCCGACAGCCGAGCGCTCATTGATAGCTTCACCGATGACTCCATCTTCCCCACCGGGGACGGTGAACGGCCGATGACTGAGATTGTCATGGAGAGCGTCACTATCTCTGGATCCTCGCTGGCGGGCTTTGATCTCGATGATCCGACTCTCCGGCTTCCTGTGGTCGTAGAGGAACCACCTGTCGTGCGACCTCTCCTAACTGCCGCCACGGATGATGAGGAACAATCGTTCGCGGTGGTTTTTGATCGTAAGGCTCTTCATGATTACTTTGTGCTTTTTGGGCCGGATCTGCAGAATCCCACCTATCGCGCAAATGTCCTTAGTGCTGATGCGGACAGTGCTTTTCAGCTGGGTCTGGGTATTCCGCAGCAGCGGTCGGAATTCTACCGCCACATCGCGGTGGACTACTCGCTGCTCCACAATCCCGATCCTGCGGAGGTGACCAATGGCTCCTCTTTTGAGTTCAGTCTGTCGAATGATGAGACCCTGACCATCACGGCTGACGGTGCGGGAGGAGGATCATGGGTGGATAGCATCGGTGGGAGCGGCAGCGTGACCGCTCTGGAGATCACCGACTCTGTCCCGGCCACGGGAACCTTCATCACGGTGAGGCGGTCACAGGCGGAGTTCTTTCCTCTCATGAATCTGGTCATGACCTTGGACGGTGCAGCTGGAACATCAGGCGTGACATCTCTCAATGGGCGGCTTTCATATCATAGCGAGTCGAACGGAGGCTTTGAAGGGAGCGCCAACAGCGCCTTTATTCTGAACAGTCGCTTCACCTTCACACCTGCCAACCCATGATCCTTTTTTCTAAAACTCTTCGCCGCCTGGTTTGCATTGCGGCGATCATTCTTTCCGGCTCTCGCGTCGCGCACGCGCAGATCGTGGCGACTTTCGAGACCACCGAGGGCAACTTTGATGTCCTGCTCGATTACATCAATGCGCCCCTCGCTGTCTCGAACTTCATTCAGTTGGCGGGGAAGTCGGATGATATTCTGACCTCGCGCTTGGGGGTCCCAGCACTGACGGCTTTGGGCCATGATAGACACATTTATCGTTCTCCAATCGGTGCGGATGCTCCGAAGCTCGGACTTCAGGTTTATTATCTGGAGGGAGGTGCCGGTCTGCCGGGTAGGTTTGAGATCCGCCAGAATGAGACCGTCATCGGCACCGTGCGAGGAGAACTCACTGGTCTCTTCTATGAAGATATCACCGGACTGGACCTTATTCGCCTCCAGCAGATTGCTTCGAATCCGAACCAATATCAGATCACGATCCGTCATCCCCGGCCATGGGTTGACAACCGGTTCCAGACCATTCGTACCGATGCGATGTACCGTAATCTTCCGATCGATGAAGTGGAAACGGGGAAGCGCTTCTTCGCCGGTACCTTTACTGGGGGGGCGCAAGGCGGCCCCGGCTATCGCTTTCAGGATGAGGTTTTGCGTGTTCCGGGAAATCCAAATAACCCCTATGGGACGACCTTTAACACAGGCTATATCCTCGCCATGGATAGCTTGGCTCCAAATACTAATGGCAGCCGTTTCTTCGTAACTTCAGATCGGGACCCTAACTGGAACGGACGTTATACCGCCTTTGGCGCGGTCATTCAGAATGCAGGGCGCTTAGTCGTGGATGCCATCGCGAATTCCTCCACTAATGGGAATGGGGTGCCTGATACTGCTATGAGAATCAACCAAATCACCTTTCAGCGTGGAGGACAGATCGTCTTCGGGGACGGGACTCCGGGGGATGCGACTTTCTTCGAGTCCTTTCACGCTGCGAAGTTGCCCGGGCAGATCACGAACCTGCCCTTGAGCTTTGAGCAGACCAACGGTGGTTTGTCCCTGATCACTCCATGGATCCCGCGCTCACAAAACATCCTCTATCAGAGCACTGATCTACTCACCTTCGGCAGCGGGTTCTCCACCTTTCAGGCCCCATCATCCACCGGGCCAGTTAGTTTGGATCTCACTCCGATCCTGAGCTCATTCCCAAAATCCTTTTTCAAAAGCTTCTCCGTCGCGATGCCGAATTGGCCATCGGCTGACTTCGATCTCGCCAGTACGGAATTGGCCTTCAAGATCAACTCAGGACTCGATGAAGGTTCCCTGAGTATCATCATGGATCAGGACGGAATGGTGGGCATCTATTCTCTTAACACCCAGATTCAGGATGTCGATGACATGGGAAATCCCATCATCAGAAACACCGTGGGAAATGGCACTGTTAACGTCGCTTACTCCAGTGACAGCGGGCCTTATCAGGGGAGGTTGGATTTCTCTCTGATCCAAGGGCCTCTCGATATTGATGAGGTCGTCCTCCATTTTGACTCCACTCGCTTTGCCAATACCCCTGGCGTTGATGAATCGACCATCATTCGGCGATTTAATGCACGTAAAGTGGGAAGTGGCCCGCCCGCCTTCAATTACAGTGGCGTCTGGCAGAAGCTTCAATAAAGTCACTCACCATGGTTCCAAATACCACCACGGTCCGGCCCGCAGAGCCGCACGAACTCGTCCCGGAGGATTACTTTGGCGTGCTCGATCTCTCTCGTTATTTTCCTCGCGAGGCTCCCCTGGAGATTGATCTCGGATGTGGGGACGGGAAGTTCACCCTGGAGATGGCGGAACATTATCCGGAGCGAAACTTCCTCGCCATTGAGCGCCTGCTCGGTCGGGTCCGTAAGGTTTGCCGGGGAGCTGAAAAGCGGGGGCTGGAGAACGTCAGGGTTCTTCGTCTGGAAAGCCTCTATACTCTCGAATGGCTTCTTCCGGAATCCTGCGTGGACCGGCTTCATCTACTCTGCCCTGATCCCTGGCCGAAGGCGAAGCATCACCGGAGACGCCTTTTTCAGGAGCCTTTCTTAAAGTCGCTCGTCCGCGTTTTGAAGCCGGGCGGGGAGTTTCTTTTTAAAACAGATCACCCCGAATACTTCGAGTGGAGTGAAGAACACCTGGAGGCTTTCGACGGGCTGGAAAGGCTCGAATGGCCGGAAGAGGAATTCTTTTATCCTAAGACCGACTTTCAGCTTCAGTGGGAGGCGGAGGGGAAGTCTCTTCAGCGTCTTCGCTCACGGAAGCCGGTGTTGTAGTATCAGGGGGTTCTTCATATGAGGCTGGTGCCACCAGGCCGGCGGAGAGAATCATCTTCCCAGCTTCCTCCAGTGACATCTCACTGTGCTGCACCAGCTCGTCATCCATCAGGACAACAAATCCTGTCATGGGATTGGGGGAGGTCGGGATAAAGACCGAGGTGGTGGCTTTTCCGGTCTGCGGATCGACGAAATTACCCGTGATGAATCCGATCAGGCGGCAGCCGGGACTGGGATATTCCACATAGGCCACACCCTTAAAACGTTGCGGACCACCAAGGTTGCGGACCGCATCGACGAACTGCTTGATCGAGGCATAGATGAAGCCAAAGAGCGGGATCCGCGTCATCGTGTCATCGATCCAGCGTGTCACCTTTTTGCCCGGCTTGTTGGCCACCGCGACACCGATGATGAAAAGCAGTGCCAGGGGAATCAGGAGCCAGAGGAAATCATCCCCCGGGAAGCCTTCCAGCGTCCATGCTTCGTCACCGTCATTCCGGACTCCGCGCAGGGTATTGAGTAGGGCGAGAATCCCGTTAATGATCGCCAATCCAACCTTGTGAAGAAGTTTGAAGACCAGCACCACGATCCAGGCGGTGGCAAACACCGGAATCACGGTGGCCATCCCTAGAAGGAAGGGCTTGAGAATACGCCGGGTCTGCGGGTGTCTGACTTCGCGCGGCTGTCCGATGGAGTCAATCGAGTCCACGGGATCGGCCGGGGCGGGGGAGTCTGCTTTCTTTTTCGACATCGTGCGCTGGCCTTCAGGATGAGATGGGACGATTAACCTGACAACCTCGGGATTTCCTCTGGAGGCTTTTATCGCTTGGTCTATATTTGAAGGACGCCATCTACTGCGTTCCCGGCATGCCCAGATTTCTTACCCTGACCCTTCCGTTACTTGCGATCTGGTTTTTCATTTACCAAAATTCCGACCCAAAGCTTGATCCGGCGCTCTCCCAGCGCGTCGAAATGTCCTCTCCGTCTTCCGCATTGAGCCATCCTGCCAGCCCGCTGTCGTCGGCCTCTTCGCAGACGGTGGAGGGAGCTCTCCGGCAGCTTGCGTATTCCCGGCTATCCGCACCGTTTCCGAAGCAAGCTCACGAGGCCGAAGATCTCCCGAAGCCGCCAATCCCCGAGCAGCTGGTGGGTTCTCCTGAGCTTCTCGAATACGTTTGGGGCGAGATTGATCCCGATCTTAGGTCCGCCTTGTCTCCTGCCGAAGCGCAGAATCTCCGGTCAATGATCGCCCGTCTCATCAGCCCGGCTGCCAATGATCAACCCTGGCTGTGCTGGGGACCCGGAACCCCCAAGCAGAAGGTTCTCGCCTTCCATCAGGCCGAAGAGCTCACAGGAATGCGCTCCTCAGGAGTTTCCCTCTTTGCCAATCAATTTCTAGGAGCTGGTCGCTGGAACAATACCGCCACCGATGGATCCGGTAACTTCCAGCAGGGCCTTCCCATGACCCTTACCTGGAGCATTATTCCGGACGGAACGATCATCCCCGGGCGCGATGCCGCCCCACCCGCCCCATCGAATTTTCGCGCCTGGATGGCCTCCATTTACGGGGGATCGGAAACCGGCCCTGCCGCTGATCAAGGCTGGTTTAGCATCTTCGAGTCGGCCTTTGACGCCATGGCGAACACCTGCGGGGTCAATTTCGTGTATGAGCCAGCCGATGATCAAGCGACCGTGGTCTTTGCCGCAGGAGGTCAGCTTGGGCTGAGGGGTGATATTCGCATTGGAGCGCGTTTCATCGATGGGGATAGCAATGTCCTCGCCTACGCGACTTCACCCGGAGGCGGAGACATCATTTTCGATTCAGGGGACTCGGCCTTTGATCGCACTGACTTTAATTCGCTGACTTTGTTCAATACTACCACACATTAGCTGGGACATGCCATGGGCCTCGACCACGTCTGCCCGCTCAATCGGACCAAGCTCATGGAGCCGTTGATCAACCGGAACTTCCGCGGACCACGCTTCGATGAATTCCAATCCCTCCAGCGTCAATATGGTGACGTGCTGGAGCGGTCCGGAAGTGCACGAAATAATGACAGCTCCAGCCGTGCCAATAATGTGACTCTTATTCCAGATCAGAGTCGCGATTTCAGCCGGTTGAGTATCGATGATAATACGGACGTCGATTACCTCCGTCTCGATCTTAGGGCTCGTCAAAAGATTTCCGCCTCCATTGTTCCGGTGGGTACTACGTATCTGGAAGGAGCCGAGGTCAATGGCAGCTGCTCAAGCGGCACTAATTTTAATGCCGCCACCCAGCAAAATCTGACCCTGGAAATTTTGGGTCCGGATGGCACCACGGTGCTGGCTTCCTCGCTCGCCGGAGGACGTGGAGTAGGGGAGGAAATCGCCTCCTTCGAAGTCCCCTCCAATGCCACTCACTTCATCCGGATCAATGGAGGCTCAGACAATGCCGCCCAACTTTACGACCTCAATCTTTTCCTTGAGGAACGACCACCCGCTCCCGAGTTCCTGGCGGGTAAGCCCCAGATTTTGGCGGAATCGGGAAGCGTCAAAAACTTCCGTCTGGATGATCGCGAGACCGTCCGTGCCAATCTGGTGTATACGAACAGTGGTAATCTCTCCACGACCTCCCTCACGGCTCGTATTGAAGCCCCGGCCAATGTCACCGTCTTCTCCACGGGTGAGGCCGGTCAGGTCATCGCCCCCGGAGAGGTCGCTATGATTCCGGTGGTCCTTGCCTCCACTGCGGCTTGTGGTGAAGAGGTCACGCTGACTCTGGTTCTCGAAGATTCCGGAGCTGAGCTGGCCCGGCTTTCCTATCCCTTCATGGTCGGAAACATCATCACGACCAGCCCCCTGGACGAGGGCTTTGATGCCTCGACTCTGCTTCCTTCAACCTGGACGACCTCCTTCTCGGGAGGAGGAGAAAATTGGCGAACTAGCTCTGCCCGGTCGTCTTCCCCGCTCCGCTCGGTCTTTGTCCCAGGTGAAGACCGGACCTCTCAATCGATTCTGGTCTCGCCGGAGGTGAACGCTGGAACGGATGGTGGCATTCTCTCCTTCGCCAACTTCTATAATACCGAAAGCACCTACGATGGCGGTGTCCTGGAAGTCTCCCGGAATGGAGGAGCTTGGCTCGATCTCCCATCCGCCTCCACGGTCCTCTCCGGCGGATATAATGCCACCATTAATACTAATTTCGGCTCGGCCATCGGTGGTCGCCGCGCCTGGTCCGGAACGGCACCGACTTTTTTCACCAGCAGCTTCCAGCTTCCTGCTACGTGGGCCAATGAAAACCTCCGCTTCCGTTGGCGACTCGTTCATGACGGATCCATCGGCCAGGGCGGTTGGTATATTGATGATGTGACCTTCACTCGAAAGGCCGAAGACTGCATTGAGCACCGCCCCGTTCTTCTGCTTTCGGCGTCTACCAATTCTCTTGATGAAAACTTCCCGTCAGCAGAAAGCATCCTGACAGTTAGCCCCGAACTTCCGCTTCTGGATCCTGTTAATTTCACCCTCATCCCCACCGGTACCGCAGTCTCCTCGGACTTCTCTGGCGGGCTTAGCAGCACAATCCCAGCTGGAACGGCTGCTGTGAATATCCCCATCTCGGTCACTGTTGATGATCTGGATGAAGAGCTCGAGACGCTCATCCTCACCCTGCCTGATGGTAACGCCGATTTCGCTCCCGGTGCTACCGCTTCCCAGACCCTGACGATTACGGATCTCAGCGACCGTCCCGACTTTGCCGGATGGCAGCTGTCCTTCTTCCCCGAGATCCGAGATCCTCTTGGTGACTCGGATCGCGATGGTTTCTCAGACCTCGCCGAATACCTTCTCGGCACCGATCCTTCTTCAGCGACCTCGCGCGGCACCCTTTCTCCCGTGATGAGTGGGGAATCCTTCCTTCTTCCCGTAGGTGTTCTTCCGGAGCGTGCCGACGCCACCCTGATCCTTCAAGCCTCTTCCAATCTCACCGTCATTGATTGGGTCAATATCCCGTTGGAGACCACTCCGGATGGAATCCTTCTTCCCACCTCCGCAGAGCGCCGCTTCTACCGCCTCGTTTATCGCCTGAATGAGTGAATGGTCCGGCAGACTTCCGCCTTTCCATTTCCACCGTTTTCCGCGAGACCTCTCCTCATGACCGCCGCTGAACTCGCAGAATCTGCCACCTCGGATCCCGAACCTCCTGCCGGACTTTCCCTCGCACAGCAGGCCCTCTGGCTAGCCAAAGCTAGCCGCTGGGACGCTTCCCATGATCTCTGCCAGGATGTTCCGGATCCCGCCGGTGCCTGGATTCATGCCTACCTTCATCGGGAAGAGGGTGACCTTGGCAATGCCTCCTATTGGTATCACCGCGCAGGTCAGACTATGCCTGCTGAGTCAGTCACCCTCGCTGAAGAGTGGTCGCAGATCGCCTCCGCTCTTTCCTGAAATCTTCTTCCACATACTCCATGCCAAAACCCGGAAAGAATGTCCGCCGCGCCGCTGTCTCTGCCCTCAGGGCCTGGGCGAAGGGTCACGCCTACGCTGACTCCCTCATCGAGCGCCACGCCGAACGAAACCATCTTTCCACCCAGGATCGCGCCCTTTTCAAGGCCATCCTCATGGGCGTTTTGCGTAACCGCAGTCTCCTTGATTACTGGATCGGCCTTTTCCGAAAAGGGAAGCTGGATCCGGAAACTCGCGATGTCCTCCGCGTCGGATTTTTCCAACTGCTCATTCTGAAAATCCCGGATCACGCCGCGATTTATGAAACCGTCGAATGCGCCCGGAAGCCTGTTCAGGGACTCATTAATGCGGTCCTCCGTAAGGCTGCGCACTGCCGCATGCGTCTCCTCCGCGAACTTCCCGAGGTCGAACTCGCCACCCAGTTTTCCCATCCGCATTGGATGTGGAAACGCTGGAAGAAACTCTTTGGAAAGGAAAATGCCGTCGCCCTGATGGACTGGAATAACTGCCCGGCCGAAACTTTCTTCCGTCCCAATCTTCTCAATCCTCCCCCTGAAGGTTCGCCGGAACCCGAAAGCGCGCAGGCCGCCGCTGACACCGGTCACTACTACATCACCGATCCCTCCACCGCCCATGCTCCAGAAATGCTCGCCCCGCAACCGGGCGAAATTGTCCTTGATGCTTGTGCCGCGCCTGGAGGTAAGGCCATCCACCTCGCCGGCCTGATGCAGAATGAAGGCCGGCTCGTCTGCACCGACTCGAATGAGAAGCGTCTCCCACGTCTCCTCGAAAACCTCGAGAGATGTGGCGTCACCATCGCCGAGACCGACACCCATGACTGGAGCCAACCCGCTCCCGAAAAATGGCACGGTTACTTCGATGCCATCCTCCTCGATGTTCCATGCTCGAATACCGGCGTCCTCCGTCGCCGTGTCGATGCTCGTTGGCGGCTCCAGAAAATCGATATCGAGAATCTCACTGTCATCCAGAATGACATCCTTGAACAGGCTCTCGTCTGCCTCAAACCCGGCGGCCGCCTCGTGTATTCCACCTGCTCTATCGACCCCGAAGAGAATATCGACCTCGTTACCGCCTTCGCCGAAAAGCACGGCCTGGTCATCGAAAAATCAGAACAAATTCTCCCCTTTAAACACAACACCGACGGTGCCTTTGCCGCTTTACTAATACCAATGCAGAATACTGCCAGCTAGTTGTTTTAGTTGGAGTAAGCCGGAGTAGTTTACGTGATGCGTTCTTTGGTTTTCTTCTTGGTTTGATCCCTTCGCTTTCGGTTTTTTTGGTTTTTTGGTTCGTGAGTGTCTCGGTGCCTCGCGCTTTCCTAGGCAAAAACTCTTGCCCATCTCGCGTGCACGGAACCGGGCCAGTCTCAAAGGATGATGGGACGAAGAATTGTTTCTCATGCTCGGAATACTTTCCCGCTAAAAGGCCTCCGCCTTTCCTAAAAAGTCTCGCTCTGCGCTCGACAAAAGGACCCTGCGGTGCATATCTCCGCCCTTTCCCGAGAAATCACCATGACAGACCTCAGCAAATACCGGAACATCGGCATCTTCGCGCACGTGGATGCAGGCAAAACCACCACCACCGAGCGGATTCTCAAGCTCACGGGTAAAATTCACAAGACCGGTGAGGTTCACGATGGTGAGTCCACCACTGACTTTATGGAGCAGGAAGCTGAGCGTGGAATTACCATTCAGTCCGCTGCCACCACCTGTTTCTGGGATAATCACCGGATGAATATCATCGATACTCCGGGACACGTAGACTTCACGATTGAGGTTTACCGCTCACTCAAGGTTCTCGATGGCGGCGTCGGCGTCTTCTGCGGATCCGGTGGCGTGGAGCCACAATCCGAGACGAACTGGCGCTACGCCAACGACTCCGAGGTTGCTCGTATCATTTTTGTTAACAAGTTGGACCGTATTGGTGCTGACTTCTACCGCGTGGTCCAGCAGACCAAGGACGTCCTTGGCGCCAAGCCTCTCGTCATGACAATCCCCATCGGCTTTGAGGATTCCTTCGTCGGAGTCGTCGATGTCCTTGAGATGAAGGCTTGGGTCTGGGATGACTCCGGTCTCCCTGAGAACTACGAAATCACCGAGATCCCCGAAGATCTCAAGGAAAAGGCTGAGCAGTATCACAATGAGCTCATCGAAACTGCCGTCGAACAGGACGACGAACTGATGGAAGCCTACCTCGAAGGCAATGTTCCCAGCATCGCTGAAATCAAGCGCTGCATCCGTAAGGGCACCATCGCCCTTGATTTCTTCCCCGCCTTCTGCGGATCTGCCTTCAAGAACAAGGGTGTCCAGAACGTGCTGAATGCCGTTGTCGATTACCTCCCATCACCTCTCGAGGTCGATCCCGAGCCCGAGTTCGATGACGAAGGTGAACTCACCGGCGAAGTCGCCACTGTCGATCCGAACGGACCTCTCCGTGCTCTTGCCTTCAAGATCATGGACGATCAGTTCGGAGCTCTCACCTTCACCCGCATCTACTCGGGAACGATGAAGAAGGGAGACAACATCCTGAATACCTTCACCGGCAAGACCGAGCGTGTGGGACGTCTCGTGGAAATGCATGCCGACGACCGTACTGAGCTCGATAGTGCCCAGGCTGGTGACATCGTCGCCCTCGTGGGACTGAAGAACGTCCAGACCGGTCACACCCTCTGCGACAAGGACAATCCTGCCACCCTCGAGCCCATGGTCTTCCCTGAGCCCGTGATCTCCCTCGCTGTCGCTCCCATTGATAAAGCCAATGCTGAGAAGCTCGGTAATGCCCTCGGCAAGATGATCCAGGAGGATCCATCCTTCCGCGTGGAGACCGACCTCGATTCCGGCGAAACCATCCTGAAAGGAATGGGTGAGCTGCACCTCGACATTAAAGTCGATATCCTCAAGCGGACCCACAAGGTCGAAGTTGAGGTCGGGGCACCACAGGTCGCCTACCGCGAGACCATCACCAAGGAGCTCTCCGACAGCTACACTCACAAAAAGCAGTCCGGTGGATCCGGTCAGTTCGCTAAGATCGACTACACCCTCACTCCGCTTGAGCCGGGTGAAGGCTTCCAGTTCGAGTCCACCGTCGTCGGTGGTAACGTGCCTAAGGAATTCTGGTCCGCCGTGGAGAAGGGCTTCAAGACCTCCCTCGATAAAGGTGTCCTTGCCGGCTATCCCTGCCTCGACTTCAAGGTCGCGCTTACTGACGGTGGCTTCCACGCCGTGGACTCCTCCGCCGTGGCCTTCGAAATCGCAGCCCGCGCAGCCTACCGCCAGTCCGTGCCAAAAGCCGGCGTGCAGATTCTTGAGCCCATCATGAAGCTCGACGTCTTCACTCCCGAGGACCACGTCGGTGACGTCATCGGTGACCTCAACCGTCGCCGTGGCATGATCCAGTCACAGGATTCCGCCTCCGGTGGTATCCGCATCAAGGCCCAGGCCCCACTCTCCGAAATGTTTGGCTACATTGGTGACCTTCGCACCATGACCTCTGGTCGTGGTCAGTTCTCCATGGAGTTTGAGCATTACGCCGCCTGCCCGAAGAACATCTCCGACAAGGTGATCGCCGAGGCCAAGGAGCGCGAAGAAGCGAAGAAGAAGTAATTTCTCCTTCCGCTAATTCTCAGGAAAATTCGAAAAGACGTCCCGGAAACGGGGCGTCTTTTTTGTGTGTGGAGTTTCAAGAAAGCTTCGTTGCTCAACTCCAGAGCCAATTTCACCCCAAAAAAACGGCCACGGGAATACCCAGTGGCCGTTTTGAAAGTTCGAGGTCTCTTCAGATCTAGCCAACTTCCGCAATCGTCTGAAGGACGCGGGAAGCGATGGCGTAGGGATCGCCCTGGGAGTTCGGGCGACGGTCTTCGAGGTAGCCCTTCCAATCGTTCTTGGCGAAGGAGTGGGGGACACGGATGGAGGCACCGCGGTCGGCGATTCCCCAGGAGAATTTGTCGATGGACTGGGTCTCGTGGAGGCCGGTGAGGCGCTGGTCGTTATCCGGTCCGTAAACTGCGATGTGCTCCATGGTGTTCTTCTCGAATTGAGCCATGAGCTTTTCAAAGTATTCCTTGCCGCCTTCTTCGCGGAGTTTCGCGGTGGAGAAGTTGCAGTGCATGCCGGAACCATTCCAGTCGCCCTTGAGAGGCTTACAGTGGTAGTTCACGTCCACGGCATATTCTTCGCAAAGGCGCTCCAGAAGGAAGCGGGCGACCCAGATCTGGTCAGCGGCACGCTTGGAGCCTTTTCCGAAGACCTGGAATTCCCACTGGCCCATTGCCACTTCGGCATTGATGCCCTCGTGGTTGATTCCGGCGTAGAGGCAGAGGTCGAGGTGCTCATCGACGATGGCACGACCGATGTCACCGACGTTCTTGTAGCCGACACCGCAGTAGTATCCGCCCTGGGGCTCGGGGTAGCCGCCCTTGGGGAAGCCGAGGATATTGCCGTCCTTTTCGAGGAAGTATTCCTGCTCGAATCCAAACCAAGCGTCTTCGTCATCAAGGATGCCGGCGCGGGCGTTGGAGGGATGCGGGTTTCCATCGGGAAGCATGACTTCGCACATCACGAGGACTCCATTTTCGCGGGTGCCGTCAGGGTAGAGGGCAACGGGCTTGAGAATGCAGTCGGAATCGCCGCCGTCAGCCTGCTGGGTAGAGGAGCCATCGAAGCCCCACTCGGGGAGCTGCTCGAGGGTGGGGAAGTCATCAAATTCCTTGATGCAGCACTTAGTACGGAGATTTGGAACGGGCGTGTAGCCGTCCAGCCAGATATAATCGAGTCGGTATTTAGCCATTTGTCTGATTTGGTTGCTTGGATCTGAGTCCTAACTTGGAATCGCCGGGAGGCTTCACGAATTTCCGCCTCCTGACAATCTTGGAGTCTAGGAAAAGCACTTGGCGTGCCAAAAAAGGCCAAAAAAGGACCTCAGACTTTCGCGATTTCCGCCAGCAGGATGGTGGTGTCATCACTGCCATCATTCTTGCGGGCCCGGGCGCTCATGGCTTCAGCGGTTTCGTGAATGCCGCCTTCTTCCGTCAGCATCGCACGGATGTCCTTTTCCCAGAGGCCGTCCATGATGCCGTCGGAGCAGAGCATAAGTCGCTGATTTTCTGCGACCGGCACCCAGCCGACTTGGGGAAAGGGCTCGTGCGGGCTGCCGCCGAGGACATCGCTGAGGATGGCCTTCCGCGGGTGGTTTCGGTAGGCGTATTCGGTAATTTCGCCTCGCTGGAATCGATGCCAAGCGTGGCAGTCATCCCGGGTCAGCTGTTCCACCTCGTCGCCTCGCACGATATAAAGACGTGAGTCCCCAACGTGGGCCCAGAAAATTTTCTCATGCGTCACCCAAGCCATGGTCAGGGTGGCTCCCATGCCGCGGATCTGATCTTGATCCTCGGCCAGACCGATCAGGTCGTGGTGGGAATCCCGCAGGAGCCGGTCGAGCGCGGCTTCGGCCTCGTCTTCGTCCGCCAGTTTCCGATAAAGTCGGCTCGCTTCCTGGCGAATGCGCGCCATGAGTAATCGCGAGGCAAACTCCCCGGCCTTCTTACCACCCATGCCATCCGAGACCGCGAGCACGAGGTGGGAGGGATCGAAGAGAATCTCACCCTCATCCTGGAATCGCTCCGTTCTCTCCGGATTTACCGTGAGGATGAGGAAGGAATCGTCATTCGCCTGATCCAGACGGACGTGCTTTTCGCCCCGGATGCTGGAGGCGAACCATCCCGCCCGCAGGACGAAGGAGGCATTAGACGATTCATCCTGGCCGTCGCCGCCCGGCTCCGGGAGCACCTCTGAAAGCTCGAAGTCGATGAGGCAAAAGCGGCCCAGTTTTTGGGAGTAGGTGACATTGCGCGGCTCCGGATCGTCATGGCGGACCCCGTATTTCTCTTCCAGTTCCTTAAAGAGCGCGGTCGCTTTCTCCGCCGTGACCAGTGGTGCCGGAGCCCCGCAATTGGTGGTTACGATGGACAGCGTTTCCTCATCGCTGTCCAGGAGGATCGGGACATTAGGAGCCCCACGTTCCTCCAGCACGGTGAGCACGGCGACTTCATTGGCAAAACGCTTGTCCGCGTCGGTCCCACGGAACTGCTTGTGCACCCGTCCCTCAAAATCGATTCGCACCAAGGAGCGAATGCCATCCTTCAATTCCTTCATTGGGACAGGATGATATCGTCGAAGGTGGACGATGCTATGCAATAGTTGCGGGTGGTGGCTCAGTCTGCCTCCTGCTCTGCAAATGCACTAGCCACCTTCTGGAATCCCCGCTATCCCGCCCCTCAGATGTCACGCACCTACACTCCCGGCCAGCGATGGGTCAGCACCACGGAACCGGAACTCGGACTCGGTGTCCTGCTCGAGGCCGGTTCCGGTAAAGCCACCATCCTCTTCGCTATCGCGCAGGAGAAGCGGACTTATGCCGTGGATAGCGCGCCCATCTTGCGGGTGCGTTTTAAGCCGGGCGATGACATCCTCATCCACACTGGCGAGACGGTCAGTGTGGAGCGCGTCACGGAGGAGGACGGCATCCTCACCTACCATGTCGGTGATCGCGTGATCAATGAAGGTGAGCTTGACGACTCCATAAGCTTTTCAAAGCCGGAGGACCGCCTGCTCGGCGGACAGGTCGATGATCTCCGCACTTTCCACCTGCGGGTGGAATCGCTCTTCCGCTCCAGCCGCATCCGGCAATCTCCGGTGCGTGGTTTTCTCGGGGGACGCATTGACCTCATTCCGCATCAGATCGGCATCGTTAAGGAGGTCAGCTCCCGCCTCGCTCCACGCGTTCTCCTCGCGGATGAGGTGGGGCTTGGCAAAACAATCGAGGCCTGCCTCATCATGCACCGGCTCCATCTTACCGGGCGCGCGGATCGCGTGCTCATCCTGCTGCCGGAGCCGCTGGTGCACCAGTGGTTCGTGGAGCTTTTCCGCCGCTTTAATTTGCTCTTCGCAATCTTCGATGAAGACCGCTGCCGTTCCATCCCGGCGGATGAAAATCCCTTTCTCCAAAATCAGCTCATCCTCTGCTCGCAGGACTTTCTGTTAGAGAATCCCGACCGCCTCCCGCAGGTCATCGAGGCTGGCTGGGATCTTCTCATCGTCGATGAAGCTCACCACCTGGAATGGACACCGGAGGAGCCGAGTGAGGGCTACGAGCTGGTGCAGGCACTCGCCTTTGAAACGCCCTCCGTCCTGCTCCTCACCGCGACGCCGCAGCAGCTCGGCGCGGAGGGGCACTTTGCGCGACTTCAGCTGCTGGATCCCCATCGCTATAACGATCTGGAGACTTTCCTCGCGGAGTCGGAGCACTACGAGCAGGTGGCGGATACTATCGATGTCCTTGAATCCGGGGGCACTCCGGACTCCGGGATTTTTTCCAATCGTTCCCCGCGAATTGCGGACGGAATCGCCAAGCTGGAAGAGGAGGGGACGCGCGATCAGGTCATCCGTGATCTTCTCGATTCCTTCGGCACCGGTCGCGTGATGTTTCGGAACACGCGGAAGCAGCTCAGTGGATTTCCCGAGCGGAAAGCCCATCTCATCGAACTCGAGGGAGAGGAGGAATTGGAAACGAAGGTCGCCTGGCTTCTGAAATTTCTACAAGCTCATCCGCAGGAAAAAGTCCTCCTGATTTGCAAGACACTCGATCTTGTCGAGGACCTCACCGCAGCGATTCTCGATCAGGTCGATCTGAAGCTCGCACAGTTTCATGAGGAGTTGACTCTCCTCCAGCGTGATCGGAATGCCGCGTACTTCTCTGAGGAGAATGGCGCCCGCATCCTGATCTGTTCCGAGATCGGAAGTGAGGGAAGGAATTTCCAGTTCGCCCACCATCTCGTCCTCTTTGATCTGCCGGAGAATCCTGAATTACTGGAGCAGCGGATCGGCCGACTGGACCGCATTGGTCAAAGCGAAACGATCCATATCCACGTGCCTTATCTCAAGGGGACCCGCGGCGAGAGATACGCCCGCTGGTACCAGGAGGGATTGAATGCCTTCGAGAAGAATCTTCAGGGAGCACAGATTCTTGTGAAAAAGCTGCAGGGGATTCAATCGGACAATCTCGCGGGCTTCATCGCCGAGTCGCAAAAGCTGCGTGCCGAGACCGAGGCCCAGATGGAACGCGGACAGGACCGGCTTCTCTCGCGGATCTCGAAGGGGCCGGAGGACATCGAAGATACCCTCGAACTCATGGACACCTGGGACCGTGATCATGAGTTTGAGGATTGGATTCTTCGCCTCTTTGATCATTTCGGCCTCGATGTCGAGGAACTCGGATCGCGGACCTATTTCCTGAAGCCCGGCAATGTCATTACCGATGCCTTTCCCGACCTGCCGGAGGATGGTATGAGCGTGACCTTTGATCGCGAGCGGGCTCTCAGTCGGGAGGAGATCGGCCTGATGACGGCTGATCATCCCATGGTCCGTTCTTCCATCGATCTCCTGCTGTCCGGTGAGGCTGGCAATAGTGCCTTCGGAGTGTGGGAGACCCCGGGTGGGAAGGCTGTCATTCTGGAGGCTTATTATCTCGTAGAGTGCATCGCGCCGGCTTCCCTCCAGACGGATCACTACCTGCCTGCCGTGCCGGTGCGCGTCGCGGTTGATCATCAGGCCAATGACCTCTCCGCTGACAAGAAGCTCATGAGCGCGGTGCTGCGTCGTGGGAATCATCGGAAGCTCACCGACCAGCCAAAGGTGACCGGCGAGATGATTCCGCAGATGCTAGAAGCACTGGAACCGCTCGCGGGACAGCGCCGGGTCAAAATTATCGAAAAAGCTCTCCTTGAAATGAATGCCTCCGTCGACTCGGAAAAGGCCCGCTTGGAAGATCTCGCACAGGTGAATCCCGATATCGACGAAGATGAGATCGCCGCGCTCGATGAAAACCGGAAAGTTCTTAGTGAGGCTCTCAATTCCGCGCGCCTCCGGCTCGATTCCCTGCGATTGATCTACAAGGCGGAGCCGAAGTAGCAGGGTGATATGAGAATTATTGAAAAGACCAAAACCCGGCGTGGGCGTGAGGTCCGCTATGCCGAGTTCATCCCCGAGCGGGTCGAGAAGGTCGCCGCCTGAAGATGATCTTCATTGGCCTCAGTTTGACCTCGCTCGCTGTCGTTCTCGTGATCTCGCTATGCTCTGCATGGCGAGTGCGCCGCTGTGGTTCCTTTTCCGTGATCGGATTTAGTCAGTCTTTCGTGGTCTCCAGCTCCTTGAGAAACTTCATGTTCTTCAACTCATTCAAGCGGATTTGAGTCGCAATTTTCCGCTCATCCCGATGCCCATCGCGGTGGATGAAGCCATCCCGGTTCGTCATTTCCAGATCCAGGAAGGATTGGCACCAATCTAGCATCACCCGGTCATCGACTACCGCCGGCACCTTAAGCTCGGCGTAGCACCAGTCTCTCGCATGGAGTTCGGCCAGTTTCCGTGGCTCCTTGATCCAGTGCTTCTTCGCGGCCTCCGGGATCTTCTTCTCGCCCTGCGGCATCACAATCATGATGAAGCGTTCACCCACTCCGCTGTAAAGGTGGAAGGATGGGTAATTGTCCCACTTTCCGGAGGCATTCCGCATCGGCATCACCAGGACGAGAGCCGCGACGAGAATGACCACCGCGCGTGGAATCCACCACGAGACCTTCCAGGCTTCCTCTGGCGTCGCTCTCCGCTTTGGGGCGAAGAGGAAGATCAGCAGCAGGATCATCACGATGTTCCAAGGCCAGATCACGACATTTGTGGAGTTCCCGTAAGGGCCAATGGGTCCGAGCATGGCGAGGATTCCCAGATGCATTAGGCAGCCCATAGCCACTCCGACGATGCGCGTCTTTGAAAACAGCAGGAGTAGTCCGGTGGCCATCTCGATGTAGGGGACGTAGCGGTAAAGATTCGCGACACTCTCCTGTGATTTGCCTTCGAGAGTTGCCAGCAAGGGAGCGGCGAAGTTCTCCTTCCATACGCTCTCGAAACTCGGAGCCAACTTGTGATAGCCCGCCCAGAAATAAATCGCGATGATCACGATGCGCAGACCTTCCTGCCCGATCGGGCTCTCGCGGCTGCAACCGAGAACCCAAAGCATCAGGCCGTATTGATAGACCCACGGTTGAAGGCGGGTCTGGTCACCCAGCACCAAAATTCCCAGTGCTAAAACCGCGAGCCAGAGGAGGCCACTTCGCCAAATCCCCGCAGCCAGCGTCGCTCCGCCTAAAATGATGAGGCCTAATTCCATCCCCGTCCTCAGCTTCGGGTATCCCGCAAAGGGAAGTACCGGATAACTCCGCTCCACCGAGTGCCAAAGCGGCCACGACAACCAAATTCCCGCCACCAGACCCAGCGACACTACCACCTGCACCATCATCATGGTCGTCAATCGTTCCTTCATCTGTGAGGCGATCTTGGGTGGGAAGTTCGTGGAGGTCACTTCTTACCTGCTTACCGGAATCCGTCAGCGAGCTCCCCGTGATGGTTTTGATTTCTTCGGCTCCGCAACTCGCTTTTTCCGGTCCGATTTCTCCTTCGAGGACTCTATTGATTAATCCCGCTGCCTATCCAAGTATCCCTGAGCAACCTCCATGTTCATTCGTTTCCTCCTCACCTTCCTTCTGGCCTACCCACTCCTCGCCGCGGAGCAGGTCAAGAATCCCGCTGTCCTCTTCGCGGGCTTTAAAAGCAAGGCCAGCCACACCTTTGCGCATCGGCTGGTTCGCGAGGGGATCGAGGTTAATTCACGTCCGCAGTCACTCGATGCCTCATCCCTAGCTTGGGACGAGATTAAACATTACAACGTCCTCGCCATCGCAGGTCTCGGCCACGCCAATGCCGATGGCTCGATCACTCCGCGCGATCAAAAAACGATCGCGACCATTCGCCGCTTTATGGACGAGGGCGGGGGAGTCTTCTTCGTTCCCTCATGGATCCAGATGGATAGCCTGATCGCGCCGCAGACTAAACTGATGAAGCCCTGGGACGCGGTGCCGGGCTTCGAGGAGATGGTCTTCGACCACGAAAAAACAATCCGAGCCACCACTTGGGAGATCGATTTCTCCTTCGCACCTGCCGTTTCCCAATCACCCCTCACTCAGGGTGCAGGCGGGCTTTGGATTCCGGTGGGTACTCGGGTCGGAATGCAGGCGCACCTCGTGCCATTTCAAGTCGGTGACGGGTGGACCATCGACTTCAGCGGTTCTCATTCCACATTTTCGAAAACCGTCCCCGGCGATCAACTCCATCCCGGTGAGGTGGATCGCTCTGGGCTCTTTGAAAAATCCGTCCCGCTAGTGGCGCATCGTGAAGTCGGTGCTGGCCGAGTGGTCCTCTGTGCTCTGCGTGGGCAGGATTGGCTCTGGGGAGATCATGCTGCGAGCACTCTGAGAGGGATCGCGCTCGATTCCGGCCTCGGCGCAAAACCCTCCGGCGGCTACCGAATGTTTGCCAATGCTGTCCGCTGGTTGGCCTGGCCGTCCCAAAAGTCCGGAAGGCTCGGCGGGGCCAAAACCCACCCGAGCCAGCTCGAAAATCCTCACAAGCCGAAGCCCGCACCGGTCACGAATTGGAGTAAGCTCGACATCGAGTCCATGCCGCGGGAGACCGCCACTCTACCGGGAATCATTGGTGCCCGCACGAAGCTTTCCGGAGGGAAGGGGACCGTCGCCGAATGGGTGACCGCTGCGAAACAATCCGGCCTTAAGTATCTCGTCTTTCTCGAAGACTTTCGCTACCTCAAAGAGCCCAATTTTCAAAAACTCCTTTTGCAATGCGCTGCCGAAACCAACGCCGATTTCGCGGCTATTCCCGGTTTCCGTATCATGGATGAGCTGGGAAATTCTTACTTTTACGCTAGCCCGGATCTTCGCTACCCGCCCGCCGATCTCCTCAGCGATGATGGCAAGGTCTTCGTCTCCTTCGACGCACAACTCAACTCGAAGAATCCCCGCGCCGCCCGCGGCCAGCTCAATCACACGACCCTCCGCTACGCTTATCAATTCTGCGGATTCCGTCTGATGGCCGGGAATTACCTCTTCGATCGTGACGCCGCACCGGTGCCGGATTGGTTCGCCAACTATCAGGCCATCGGCGTGATTACGCGCGAGGACGAACGCATCATTGAGGACGCCATTCCCGCTTTTCTCGAGATGGTTGATTCCGGTCAATCGCCCCTTCCCATGGTGGTGGACCTCCTTGATGACCCGGACGCCATTCGCCGTAGTCCCTGGCGTACCGTGCTGCGGGCAACTCCAAAGGATGGGCGAAATCCTGTGAGCGATTACTTCAGTAAGTGGCATTTTTATCCTGAGAATCCCGCCGCCATCTTTGTCTCGGAAGGGCCGCAAATTGATTACTGGTCGCGGCTTGGCCCCGGTGACTACGAGGGG
>CALBVA010000329.1 GCA_937969125.1 uncultured Verrucomicrobiales bacterium
TCAGCACCTTCGGCAAAAACCGCCGTGTGAATGGTATCACTTACATCGAGTTCCAGAAGCCAAAGCGCTAGGATCAAGGCACTTCACCTTCTTTCTTTTAAGTTAGTCTGCGAGTCGCAACCACAGGGTTATCGTCCGGATAATAAGGTTTGAATTCCGCCAGAAGTTCATCCGGCGGATCTCTTGCACTTCCTTGCGAATTTTAATTCTAAAATCGCGACTGCTGCTCGACCACCACTTCGATTAAAATGAGTGCCTCTCTTAGAAAAGCTCACCGTCGTTAAAGAAGCGCTTTAGCTCGGCTTGGGCAGCCTCGGGGCTGTCGGAAGCGTGGCAAACATTGCGCATCTTCGAGTCGCCGGACTTGTCACCGAGATCACCACGAATCGTTCCCGCTTCGGCAGCGTTAGAGTCGGTGGGTCCGAGGAGGTCGCGCACCTTCGTAATAACATCCTCACCGGCAAGGGCGAGGGCGACAATTGGGCTCTCCTGCATAAATCCGCGCACGGAGGGGAAGAAGGGCATCTCCGCGATGTGGGAGTAATGCTCGGCGAGGATTTCATCGGACAGAGTCATCATTTTGATTCCGCGAATGGTGAAGCCCTCCGTCTGGTAGCGGGCGAGCACTTGCCCGACGAGATTCTTTTGAACGGCGTCGGGCTTGAAGAGGATTAGAGTGGTTTCTTGTGCCATGTTGAGGCGGGGCATATTCCAATCGCCCCCTTGCTGTCAATCCCAGCGGGGCTTCCGTAAGGTTTGCTACCGAGAGATATTTGCCCAAACGGCTTTTGAGGTCAGTCAGGAGCCATGTTGGATATCCAGCGATTAAAGTGTGGTGCTCTGCACGGGGAATTTCAGCGACGAGGAAACGCTCTTTCCGATGACCAGAAAACCCGATAAAGAATCAGAGCATGCAGCTGATAGGGATCGGAATCGATGTGGTGGAAGTGTCGCGAATCAAATCATCGCTCGATGAATTCGGCGACCGGTTCATGGAGCGCGTTTTCACTGAGACCGAGCGTGAATACAGCCAAAGACAGAAGCGGCCCGAATTACATTTGGCAGCGAGGTTCGCAGCGAAGGAAGCGATTGCGAAGGCATTCGGAACTGGAATTGGAAAAGAGATCGGCTGGCTGGATATGGAAATTATTCGCAAGCCCAGCGGAGAGCCAGAAGCCAGGCTCAGCGGCGGCGGAGCGGAATACGCAAAGTCTCGTGGCGTGAGGCAGGTTATGGTCAGCCTCACGCACGCGAAGCACTACGCCGCAGCCAATGCCGTGATCATGGGGGAATAGCACCTTACCGTAGAGCTCATTACTGAATTCCGCATTACATTTATTGTGTGAAGTTAGTTGCGGGGAGCTTGTGAGGTGAGCAATCCTGCGGATCCCTTGCTTTTCGCTCTTCACGCTTCCACGGTAGTAACGCATCCTCCCAACGTGTCCGAAGAACTGGCTGGAGTATTGGAACGCATCGAGAATGCGATTGAATCACGCGATGATGCGAAGGTCCGCGAGTTAACTGAAAATCTCCACTACGCGGATCTCGCCCAAGTCTACGAGGACGCTGCGCCAGAGAACCGCGAATTCTTCGCGGAGATTCTCGGTTCTGACAAATTCTCCGAGGTTCTTCCTGATCTGCCGGATACTCTGGTCGAGGATGCGCTGGAGCAATTCGAGCCGGCCGAGCAGCGCGAGATGCTCGATTCACTCCCGGATGATGACCGCGTCGATATCCTCCAGGACGTCAGCGAATCAAAACGCCAGGACTTCATTGACCTCCTGGACGAGGAAAAGCGCAATTCCACCCGCACCCTGCTTCGCTATGGCGAGGATACTGCCGGTGGCCGGATGACCACTCAGATCGGAAAAATCCGGGCAAACATGACGATCAAAGACGCCATCGATTTCCTCCGTGATGACGTGGAATCGACGGAAACCATGGCGCGTATCTTTGTTGTTGATGCGCAGGATCGTCTTCTGGGTAAGGTCCGCCTTCGTGATCTCGCCTTTAATCCTTGGGACACGCCGATCCGCGATATTCTCACTGATGAGGAACCCAGTATCCTAGCCAGTGCGGATCAGGAGGAAGCCGCGAAAATGTTAGCCCGCTACGACATGGTGCTTCTTCCAGTCGTTGATGAGGCGAACCGTCTCTTAGGTGTCATCACTGCCGATGACGCTATCGAAATTCTTGAAGAAGAGTCCACCGAGGACATGGAAAAAGCAGCTGGCATCGCCGGTGAAACCTCCGAGGAAACTTATCTCAATACCGCCCTGATTACGCACTTCAAGCGCCGCGCCGGATGGCTCGTGATTCTGGCACTCCTCGCGATTCTTTCTGGCTTCGTGATGATGCACTTCGAGCAAACGCTCACCGACATCTTCCTTCTTTCGCTCTTCCTGCCCATGGTCGTCGCGGCTGGCGGAAACACCGGCGGCCAGGCCTCCACGATGGTCATTCGTGCGATGGCTCTCGGCGAGCTGGACCCCTCGGACACGGCGCGCGTGGCTTGGAAGGAATCCCGCCTGGGGCTTTGTCTCGGCGGCCTTCTCGCTCTGGTCATCGGGCTTGTCGCAATCTTCGCCCCACCCGCTTTTGGTGCCACTCTACCAGACGGGAATAACTTCACACAATTCGGTCTTGCCGTCGCCATCGCCCTCGCTGTTCAAGTCACGACTTCCACCTTGATTGGCGCGCTTCTTCCAATTGGTGCCCGTGCAGTAAAAATGGACCCCGCAGTGATCGCCGCACCTGCGATCACGACCATTGTAGATGTCATCGGAATGGTGATTTATTTCACGGTCGCGGCCAGTATCCTTAACCTCCCATCATGAAAATTCCCGCTCTGATTCTCGCTTTCGCCGCTCCGCTTTTCGGTCACGATGGCCACCTTCACAATCCCGCTGCCGAGGAGATGTCGGTCGCGGCCAAAGCCTTTCTCTCAAGCCTCGATGAAGTCCAAACCAAGGCGGCTAAGATCGATTTCAAAAGCCCTGAGCGTGAGAATTGGCACTTCGTTCCCATGGACAGAGATGGCGTCCGTTTCGATGCTCTAAAGCCCCACCAGCAACACCTCGCCTTCGGCCTCCTTGGCACCGGCCTCAGCCAAAAAGGCCTCCTCACTGCGACCCAAATTATGACTTTGGAGCAAATTCTTCAGGACCGCGGCGGCGATCCGGAGCGGCGCAACACCGAGAAATACTCCATCGCCATTTTCGGTATTCCGGATGCCAAAAAAGCCTGGGGCTGGCGCTTCGAGGGCCATCATCTTTCCCTTAATTTCACCCTCATCGGGGACAAGGTCACCGGCCTTCCAGCTTTTATGGGGACCAATCCCGCCGAGCTGAAATCCGGTCCGATGAAAGGTCTGCGCCCACTTGGTGAGATCGAGGATGCCGCTCGTAATCTTGCGGTGGCCTTGAAAAAAGCCGGCCTCAGTCCCGTGTTTTCGGAAAAGCCGCCCCGCGATATCCTCACCGGCCAAGATCGCGAAGCGACAGCTTTGAAGACCCAAGGAACGACTTCCGACAAGCTCTCCGCCGCTCAGCAAAAACAGCTCTTGGCTGTAATTTCAGAGATCGCCGAGTTGCACCGCAAGGAGATCACCAACGACGCTCTGCGTAAGATTTTCACGATGCAGCGGAAGAAACTCCACTTCGCTTGGGCGGGATCATTAGAGAAGAATTCTCCACATTATTTTCGTATTCAAGGAGTTGATTTCCTCATCGAGTATGCCAACACCCAGAATGACGCCAATCACGCCCACCTCGTCTGGCGTGATTTGAAGAACGACTTCGCCCGCGATCTCTTGAAAAAACACTACGAGCACGATCACCAATAGCTTTGCATCCTTGCAAGATGAGGCTCGCTCCATACCCTTCGGTGATGCGCTTCGCCCCTCTCCTTTTTCTGTCCATGGCTCTTCCATCACATCTCTTTGGAGATGATAAAAAACCAACTTATCCGGACTCCAAACCGGGCGATACGATCGAGAAAATTCATGGAATTTCCGTTCCTGATCCTTATCGCTGGCTTGAGGATTTAAACTCGAAAGAAACGGCAGCCTGGGTGAAAGCGCAGAATGATCTCACCCGCTCGCATCTCGATCAAATCCCCGGCCGGGACTCTCTCAATAAGCACCTCACGAAGCTTTGGAACGTGGAGCGCTATGGCGTCCCATTCGTGGAGGGCGGGCAATATTTCTTCACCAAAAATGACGGACTACAGAACCAATCCGTTCTCTACACCACCCGCTCCTTGGATAAGGAGGCTCGCGTCTTGCTGGATCCCAACAACCTTTCCGAAGACGGGACAGTATCGCTGAATGGTTACGAAATTTCCCCCAACGGGAAATTCATTGCCTACTCCACCTCCGCTTCCGGATCTGACTGGATCGAGTGGCGTGTCCGCGAGATCGAGACCGGCCGCGACCTCGCCGATCATCTCAAGTGGTCGAAATTTTCCAGCGCAGCCTGGTCGAAGGACAGCAAAGGCTTCTACTACGGCCGTTTTCCCACCCCGAAAGAAGGTGAGGAAATGATGGCCGCGAATGTTCACAAAAAGATTTATTACCACACCGTGGGCACTTCGCAGGACGAGGATAGCCTAGTTTACGAACGGCCTACCAAGCCGAAACAGGGACTCTATTCCTGGGTCAGCGAGGATGGCCGCTATCTTCTTATCCATGTTTCTCAGGGCACCGACACCAAAAACGGGCTTTTTTACAAGGACCTCACCACTCAAAAATCGCCAGTGGTGGAGCTTCTTTCCAGCTTTGATGCCTCTTACGACTTTATCGGAAATATTGGGCCCAAGTTCCTCATCCGAACCGATTTAAATGCGCCGAAACAGCGTGTTGTCGCCATTGATCTGGCCAAGCCTGAGACCTCGAACTGGAAGGAGCTCATTTCCGAGACTGCCGAGACTCTCAAGTCGGTCTCCCATGTCGGCCACGTCCTGATCGCGAATTATCTCAAGGACGCCCGCACCGAGATTCGCCGTTTTGAGATTAATGGAAAGCCACTTCCCGGCGTCGAACTCCCGGGGCTCGGCACCGCCTCCGGCTTTGGTGGGAAGTCTGGGCACAAGACGACTTTTTACAGCTTCACCTCCTTCACCAGTCCAGGCGCGGTTTATCGTTATGACGTTGCGAAGAATGAATCCACCCTCTTCAAAGCTCCCAAAACAGCCTTCGACCCGAAGCAATATGTTTCAACCCAGATCTTCGCCAACTCCAAGGATGGGACAAGGGTTCCCATGTTCGTAGTCCATAAGCGCGGGATTAACCTCGATGGCAGCAATCCCACCCTCCTCTACGGATACGGCGGCTTTAATATCTCCCTCCGTCCGGCTTATTCTCCGGTGACAGTCGCCTGGATGGATCTGGGCGGCATCTACGTCATGGCGAATTTACGCGGCGGCGGCGAGTATGGGGAGGACTGGCACGAGGCCGGAATGAAGCTGAAGAAGCAAAATGTTTTCGATGACTTCATCAGCTGCGCCGAGCACCTCATCGCCAAGAAATACACCTCACCTCAGAAGCTTGCCATTTCCGGTGGCTCGAATGGCGGCCTCCTAGTCGGTGCCTGTATGGTCCAGCGGCCGAAGCTCTTCGGAGCCTGTCTGCCCGCCGTCGGCGTGATGGACATGCTACGCTTTCAGAAATTCACTATCGGCTGGGCCTGGCAGGCGGAGTATGGACACCCGGATGAGAATAAGGCGGACTTCGAAAACCTCCTCCGCTACTCGCCCTACCACAACTTGAAGCCCACGGACTACCCCGCCACCATGGTCATCACTTCGGATCACGATGATCGCGTAGTGCCGTCACACAGCTTCAAGTTCGCCGCCGCCCTACAGGCTGCCGACACCAGTGCCTCCCCTTCCCTAATCCGCATCGAGAGTAAGGCCGGCCACGGAGCAGGCACCCCGACCTCCAAGCGCATCGAAGGCGCGGTGGATAAGTTCTCCTTCCTATCAAAAGCCCTCGGCTTTGAGATTCAGCTGAAGTGAGATCAAAGCCACAAGGCTCGTAAAAGACAGCGTTGCTTTCTACCTCGTCAACTTCACAAAAACGTAGGCCTTCTCGCGGCTTAACTTTGTGATGATGGTGCGGTCACTCACGGTGACCTTCGCCTTGTCATCGTTCGAGTGAATGACTTCCGCCTGAAAGCCTCCTTCGACCAGGGGCAACTCAAAACGATGTTCCCCTTTCGGGTTCACTTCCCGGAAAAGCAGCGCGTAGCCTGTTTTGCGATCCTTCGAGACCGAGACAAATCCTGTCCAGCTTTTCCCGTTCGGCTGCGCTCCGATAGGGATGATATTGCCCTGATGAATTGCGACGCGATGCTCACGCCATTTCTTAATGAGAGGGGTAATCCGTTTCCGGTAGTCCTCGGGGAGCTGCGAGGTCTCCAACCATGCCAGTGGGGTCCCGAACATCACACCTGCGAAGAGGTAGTCTGATTCGTAGTAAGCAGGAGCCAGCTTGGCCTTACCGTAGGTGCGCCGATAACGGCCACCCGCCATGATCTTCTCATACCGCCCCTTGTTGAGGGTGTTATTGTTAAACTCCATCCGAAGCCTCGCAGGATCCATGTATTGGCTGAGCAGCCAGAAATTCCGCAGAGTCCGATAAGGATAATAGCTCCCACGGCTCACATAGCGGTTTTCCACGAAAATCTGACCGCTGCGGAGTGCTCCAAAATACCCGGGGCGCTTCCCCGCCGTGACATCCAGATCCACGCTGATCTTCCCACCCGATTTTTCAATCACGCCCAACAGAAGCTTCTGCAGACGCTTTTCCGACTCGACGCTCCCCAGCACGATGGCGTCGAACTTGAAGTAATCGACATCATACTTCTTGTGCAAGCCCACCACCATATCGACGTCTTTTTCCCAGTTCGCAAAATTGCTTGAGGAGTCCAAGGCATACCAGAGTCCGAAGCGCATCCCCTTCTCTTTTGCTCCCGCGACGAGGGCGGCAATGCCTCCCGGAAAGCGCTCCAAATCGGTGCTCCAGAACTCATCGGCGTTCTCCCAAAATCCCGCCCAGATCCCCTTCTTGCCTTTATCAAGACGGGCTGAATTCTGGCTCTTCCCCTTCTGCCAGCCGTCATCCACCTGGATGACATCCACTCCGAGTGCCGCTCCTGCCTCAATCTCCCCCTCCACGAATTTTCGTGTGATCCTGGAGTCTCGATTCCCGTCTCCCCAGGTGTTCGAGAGGAGAATGCCGTCCTTACCGGGTCGGTAATTACGGATTTGGCGTTGAAAATCCTGAAGGGCGGCGATGCGTCCGGCACGCCCCTTTTCGGAAACGATCAGGGCATGCTCATAGCTCTCGGGCCAAGTCTTGTTCAAGGCAAGTCCATGCCACTTCAGGTGACCGTCCACGGGATTAAAAATGAGGTCCGAGTGATAAGGAATGGTTCTCTCAATCGGTATCGGGGCCAATTTAAAGAAAGTCAGAGCACTCCCGGACTCGTGTTCAGCCGTGATGATATTGCTCTTTACCGAGACCGGCGAGTCGCGGGTAAATCGTTTTTCAGAGGTCAACGGACCATGATTGTGGTCTGTATTGGTTAGCAGAGTGGCCGAAATCAGGGTCGTTTTGCTGGGTTCGGGAAGCTTGGTCTTCAGAAAGGTAATGGGTTCGTCGTCGCTCTGATCCAGTGCCGCCTCATCCCCGATCCATTGCATCAGGATGCCGGGAGCATTCGGGTACATCCGAAGATGAAAGGTCTGATCGCTCAGCTGTATTTGGGCCGAGAGGGATTCCGATTCCGTCACGAAGGCCTTACCCTGAGAAAAAGTAATCGCAGCCACAGTCTCCGGATTCGCCTTCGGCGCGTTTTTAAGAAGGAGTGACTGATCGAAGGTCACCCAGGGTGTTTGATCGCTGCGATTGACTAGTGAGAATAGATCAAGATGACCGGAATCATTGACCACCCAGTTGGCGGTGATCTTCGAATTGCTGGCTTTGAGAATGCCATCTTCCAATGAGATTTCACAATCCTGAAAGGACTTCGACTGCCCGTAGGCAACGAACCCAGAAAGAAGAGCAAGGCAAGTGACACGGACATGTTGCATGGAACAGACCCTGTCAAAGCCCGACCTCGGGACAAGCTTATAAGTCTTCCCCGCGAAACAAAGCAGCCACCGCTTTCACGGTGGCTGCTGAAAGTTGGATGGTTCGTTTGATGAACGACTACTCCCCGTCCTCAAGGTCGGCGAGGTAGCGCTCGGCCTCGATAGCGGCGGCACATCCCTGCCCGGCGGCGGTGATGGCCTGGCGATAGACGTGATCAGCCACGTCTCCTGCCGCAAAGATTCCCGGAGTCTTGGTTCCGGTGCTGTGAGCATTTTGGATGGCGTAGCCATTCTCATCAACATCCACGAGGTCGCCCACGAACTGAGCATTTGGCACGTGACCGATCGCCACGAAGACGCACTTCACCTCCAGTTCAGACTCACTGTCGTCCTTAAGATTCTTCAGCGTCACGGCGCGGACCTCACCTTCATCATCGGTGAGATACTTGGTAATCGCGGAGTCCCAGACGGGCTCGACTTTCTCATTAGCGAGAGCACGGTCGGCCATGATTTTCGAAGCACGAAGTTCATCACGACGGTGAATGAGATAGACCTTCGAAGCGAAGCGGGTCAGGAAAGTCGCCTCTTCACAAGCCGAGTCTCCTCCTCCCACGACGGCCACCGGGACATCACGATAAAAGGCTCCGTCGCAGGTCGCACAGGAAGTAACTCCGTGTCCTACCAGCTCCATTTCATTCTCCAGTCCCAGGTAGCGCGGAGCAGCTCCGGTGGCGATAATGACAGTCTTGGTCTGGATCTCCTCCCCACCATCGGTGGTCAGAGTGAAAGTGCCATCGTCATTTTTAGCCATGGTTTCGACCTTCTTGTATTCCACGCGCGCGCCAAACTTCTCGGCCTGCTGCTGCATGCGGCTCATCAGCTCCGGCCCCATCACTCCCTCAGGAAAGCCAGGGAAGTTTTCCACCTCCGTGGTGGTGGTGAGCTGACCTCCGAGCTGGGTACCGGAGAGGATGAGCGGGGTGAGATTGGCCCGGCCAGTATAAATTGCCGAGGTCCATCCGGCACAGCCGGTTCCAATAATAACAACGTTTTCCATGATCTGTAAATAAGAGTGGGTCCGGGGACATTCATTCCCCAAATTCATAAAAGACGGGCCAGAAAAACAGGACCGTGATTAAAAGTGCTTCTTTAGGCGGGAGCACCGACGATTTCCGGAGGTAGGGTCTCGTCGTCATCGCGCCGAGCTTCCTCCTTGGTCTCCTGTTTTTCCTCCTTTTTCATGTCGTCGGGGATCTCAGGCGGCTCGGGAGGTTGCGGCGGATCCTTCATTTCACCAAATTCAATGAGGTCCTTGATGTGGTGAGCGTCGAGAGTTTCGAATTCGAGGAGAGCCTCAGAGATCTTATCGAGTTGCTCACGATACTCGTTGAGGAGTCGCTCAGCTTCCTGGTAGGCGTGGTCAATGAGGCCCTTAATTTCCGAATCAATACGCTTCGCAGTGTCCTCGGAATAGGACTTCGAGGAGGCGGCCATAAAGCCATTGGCTCCGTCACCTTCGCCATACTCCACCATTCCCATGTTTTCGCTCATGCCCCATTCGCAAATCATCTTACGGGCCATATTGGTGGCCATGCGAATGTCGCCCATGGCACCGTTCGTGACGTCACCGAAGATGATTTCCTCCGCCACCCGACCGCCCATGAGGACGACGAGCTGGTCGAGAAGCTCGAGACGGCGGTAATTGAATTTATCCTCATCCGGCAGAAACATCGTCGAGCCGAGAGAAGGTCCACGCGGGATAATCGTGACCTTATGGAGGGGATCGGTGTGATCGAGAACTTCATTAAGAATGGCGTGGCCAGCCTCGTGGTAAGCGGTGTTCTTCTTCTCCTTATCAGAGAGTGCCAGGCTGCGGCGTTCACGGCCCCAGCGGACCTTATCGCGGGCCTCCTCCATTTCCTCGAGGGTGACGGCCTTGATCCCCTTTCGAGCGGCGAGAAGCGCGGACTCATTGATGAGATTCGCGAGCTCGGCTCCGGAGAACCCGGGAGTGCCTTTCGCAATGCGGGAAAGATCGGTGCCGGCGGCCAGCTTGATTTTCTTGGCGTGGACGTTGAGGATTTGTTCACGGCCCTTCACATCCGGAAGAGAAACAGTGACCTGTCGGTCGAAGCGACCGGGACGCAGGAGCGCGGGGTCGAGAACGTCCGGACGGTTGGTCGCGGCGATAATGATGACCCCTTCCTGGGTGTCGAATCCATCCATCTCCACGAGAAGCGCAATCAGAGTCTGCTCACGCTCGTCATGACCGCCGCCCATGCCGTGACCACGATGGCGGCCGACGGCGTCGATCTCATCAATGAAGACCAGGCAGGGAGAATTTTTCTTACCTTGTTCGAACATATCGCGCACGCGGCTCGCACCGACGCCGACGAACATCTCTACGAAATCCGATCCGCTGATCGAGAAGAACGGGACATCTGCCTCACCGGCGATGGCGCGGACGAGGAGGGTCTTCCCGGTTCCCGGAGGACCGACCATGAGGACACCCTTTGGAATGGTACCACCGAGAGTCTGGAACTTGCGGGGATCCTTTAGGAACTCCACCACTTCATAGAGTTCCTCCTTGGCCTCTTGAATGCCAGCCACGTCCTTGAAAGTCACCTTGCCCTCACCCATGGTAAGGAGCTTGGCCTTCGACTTGCCAAAACTCATCGCGCCGCGACCGGCGGACTTCATTTGGTGGCGGAAAAGGAAGAAAATGAGCGCGATCAAGAGGAGAACAGGAAGGAAGCTCATGAGCACCTTGCTCATCGTGTTGTCGACGTTCCGGGTGGAAATATTGGACTTCACCAGAGAGTCGCGGTGATCGCGCACGATGATGGGCACATTGAAGGGGATCAATTTCATATCCTTCAGTTCGGCAGCATTGTAAGGAACAGGCTCACCCTGGGTGGCGTAGAGCAGGCCGACCGAGGAGCCTTCCTTTTGGTAAATCTGAAACTGCTGATCCTGGCCCAGCACGAGTTTATTTTCGGACAGGAGGGTCTTGAGCTTGGCGAAGGAGATCGCTTCGGCCGGAGTCTCCTCAGCTGGGGGGGTCGCGACCCATTCGAGACGCTCACCAAAGGTGTCCGTGAGGTCGTCGCCGATACTGTCGATGTCCAGCTTCACGGTTGCCTTGACCGCTTTTTGATCCTTCCACTCTTTTACGAGGGGCTCGTCCTTGTGGTAGAGGCCCAGGACCTCGGCGTTGCTCTCTCCGCTGTAGGTGACGAGCTCTAGGCGACCTCCCTTGAAGTCATCGGCAGTGGTTTGGAGAACGCGACCCTCCATGAGAGCTTCGCGAAATTGCGGGAAGGTCAGTTCGTCTTTATCACCGGGGCCAGAGGCCTTAAAGGCGACCCAGATGATAGCGAAGGCGACGGTGAAAAGAATGATCACCTTCCAATTCACGCCTCCCTCGGGGGCACCCTGTGGGGATTTGGATGGACGGTCGGGTTCAGGTGGCTGTTGCTCGGACATAATGAAAACCGGGGGCCCCGTGGACCTTAGCTCCGGCACGGGACGCTAACCCAAGAAAATCGAAAGAAAATGCCTTTTTTCGGAAAGGATGAGAGTTCACAGGGTCTCAATGTCCACTCAGCGAATCAGCAAAAAGCCCGCTCCACCAATCAGGCGGAGCAGGCTAAAAGTGATTTCTAAAGAGGTGGGAAGGATTACTCCTTGTCGTCGCTGCTTTCCTCTTTGGCAGGAGTCTCGGCTTTCACCTCTTCAACAGGCTTGGCAGCCTTTTTGGCAGCTTTCTTGGCGACTTTTTTAGCAGCCTTCTTGGCAGTCTTTTTCGCAGCGGCCTTTTTGGCGGGCTTCTCGGCCTTGTCAGCTTTGGCAGCCTTCGGGGACGATTTTGCGAGGGCAGCATTGGCTTTCTGCTGCTCATTTTTGCGCTTGAGGTATTGATTCCTGCGGCGGCGCTTCAGTCTGGTTTTAAGATTTTGGCCCATAAAGATTGAGTTCGGAGGAGGGAATTACGCGGCCCTCGTGGGATGATCAAGCGAAAACAAAGAGAGAATCCCCCGCCCCAACCAGGGATCCGCTCTTGCGGGACCAGACGCAGGTGGCAGGATTTCGCCCGATGTCGCCCACTAGATCCCGCAATCTTCCCCTCCTCGTTCTCATCGGCGTGATCACCCTGATCACGATCATCGATTGGCAGATCGGCCTCCGCAACTGGATGCCAGTCCCAGCCGAAGTTTCGGCGGCTTGGGAAAGTGCGCTACGAGGCGATATTTCCGGATCGGTCATTGCGGAATTCTTCACCCTTCTGGCGGCGGCTTTCCTCCATGCCGACTTCGGCCACCTCAGCACGAATCTCATCTTTATCTGGATTTT